>CAMZNQ010000169.1 GCA_947313765.1 uncultured Sulfurovum sp. | reverse complement strand
ATTGCACTTAAAAATGCAAACTGTGAAGAGATGGAGCTTGTAGATAACAATATCTTTATTTGGGGTGAAGACCAAATTGCTACATGTAAAGTAGCTGATAAATCTGCTATTACAAACAAAGATAACTTCTCTATTAAATCTGGACTAATTGAGTCTAAAGTTGCAGATTTAGTAACTATTGAAGCTATGGCTAAACTTCCAGGTAGAGAAGAACTTCTTGGTATGTTACTTAATGTTTGGAATGCACCAGTGCAGAACTTTACAATAGGTATGAGTGCTTTAGCTGAAAAGTTAGAAGAAGAAGCGTAGAGATTTTTAGGAAATGATGATTTTAGTCTCCTAATATTTGGGGCTAAAGCCTTCTATTTCAAGAATCTAATTATAAAATAAAAAATGATTAAAAGGAATTAAAATGGCAACAACTAAAGAAGATGTTTTAGAATTTATCTCAAATATGTCAGTATTAGAGCTTTCAGAGCTAGTAAAAGAGTTTGAAGAGAAATTTGGTGTATCTGCACAAGCTACAGTAGTAGCAGGTGGAGCAGTAGCAGAAGCAGTTGAAGAGCAGACAGAGTTTGATGTTGTTCTTACAGATGCAGGTGCTAAGAAAATTAATGCTATTAAAGTAGTTAGAGCAATTACAGGTCTTGGTCTTAAAGAGGCTAAAGGTGCTGTTGAAGATGCACCAACTGTACTTAAAGAGGGTGTTTCTAAAGAGGAAGCTGAAGAGCTTAAAAAACAAATTGAAGATGCAGGTGCATCTTGTGAGCTTAAATAGTTATTACTATTTTAGTGAAATCTTCCCAGATAAGAGTTCTTATTTGGGAAAAAGTATCAAATCCCTTTCTTCTACTGCATTAGTAACAGTAGATTATAACTCTTGTACTGCATTAGTAACAGTGCAAAATCAATTATTATTATCATTGTAAGAGAATTTTCTGATATAGAGCCAAGCTATTATGCAATAGTTTTTTTGTATATCTATACATTTATTAATTAACATACTATAATAAGGTTCGCCCATGTTAAATACTTTACATTCTGGAAATAGATTAAGAGTCGATTTTTCTAAGACCCCTAGACAGATTGCTGTTCCTAACTTACTTCAACTTCAACAAAAATCATATGATGACTTCTTAATGATAGGTGCTAAAAATAGAACCGAATCAACTATTGAAAAAGTTTTTCGTTCAGTTTTTCCACTACATGACCACCAAAATAGATTAACACTAGAGTATAAAGGTTCTGAAATTGTTCAGCCTAAGTATACAATCCGTGAGTGTATGGAACGTGGATTGACCTACTCTGTATCTTTAAAAATGAATATAGCTCTAACCATTTGGAATCGTGATGAGAAGAGTGGAGAAAAACTGGATGCTAAAGAGATTAAAAATCAAGCTGTATATGTGAGAGATATTCCTCTAATGACAGATAGAACATCATTTATTATTAATGGTGTAGAGAGAGTTGTTGTAAATCAACTACACCGTTCTCCTGGTGTTATCTTTAAAGAGGAAGAGGCTACAACTGTTGTTAACAAATTAATCTACTCTGCACAAATCATTCCTGACCGTGGTTCTTGGTTATATTTTGAGTATGATGCAAAAGATATTTTATATGCTAGAATTAACAAAAGAAGAAAAATCCCTGTAACTATTCTATTTAGAGCTTTGGACTACTCTAAAGAGGATATTATGAAAATGTTTTATGAATCTAAAGAGATTTTCGTAAAAGAGAATAGATTTATAACTAAATTTTCAGTAGAAGATTTCTCTGGACGTGCTGCCTATGAAATTCGTGATTTAAATGGAGAGATAGTTGTTGCTGCCTCAAAACGTTTAACAAAAAAGAAAGCTCAAAAACTTCTTGACGATGGATTAGAGTGGGTTGAGTATCCTTTAGATGTATTGATTGAGAGACATCTTTCTCGAGCAGTAATTGACCAAGAGAGTGGAGAAATTCTTTTTGATGTTGTAACACCATTAGATGAACTAAAATTAAAAAAGATTATTGATGCAGGTATAGAGTCTTTCAGCATTGCTAACGATTTAGCCGATGGTTCTGATGATTCAATTATTAAATCATTTATTGCAGACCATGAATCTTTAAGACTACTTAAGCAGACAGAAGATATTGAAGATGAGAATGAATTAGCTGTTATTCGTATCTATAAAGTAATGAGACCTGGAGAGCCTGTTACAGCAGAGGCTGCAAAAAGTTTCCTTAGACTACTCTTCTTTGACCCAGAGAGATATGATTTAACAAAAGTTGGTCGTATGAAAATGAACCATAAATTAGGTCTTAATGTTCCTGAGTATGTGACTGTTATGACAGCTGAAGATATTATTCATACGGTTAAGTATCTTTCAAAAGTTAAAAATGGTTCAGGTCATATTGATGATAGAGACCATTTGGGTAACAGAAGAATTAGAGCAATTGGAGAGCTTCTTGGAAATGAGCTTTATAATGGTCTTACTAAGATGCAAAAAGCTATTAAAGATAAGATGACTACTCTCTCTGGTACACTTGATGAGCTTATGCCACACGATTTGGTTAACTCTAAAATGATTACAAATACCATTTTAGAGTTCTTCTCGTCAGGGCAGTTATCACAGTTTATGGATCAGACAAACCCACTTTCAGAAGTGACACATAAAAGAAGACTTTCAGCACTAGGAGAGGGTGGTCTTGTCAAAGAGAGAGCTGGTTTTGAAGTTCGGGATGTTCACCCAACACACTATGGTAGAATTTGTCCAATCGAGACTCCAGAGGGACAAAACATTGGTCTAATTAACACCCTTGCTACTTATGCAAAGGTTAATGATTTAGGATTTATTGAAGCACCATACAATAAAGTTGTTGATGGTGTAATTCAAGATGAGATAGTCTATCTAACGGCAACTCAAGAGGAGGATTTAGTTATTGCTCCTGCCTCTACAGAGATTAAAGATAGAAAGATTGTTCATGAGCTTATTGAGACACGTTGTAATGGGGAGATTCTTCTAAATGAGACTAAAAAAGTTTCACTTATTGATATTTCTCCATTGATGGTTTCAGGAAGTGCTGCAGCACTTATCCCATTCTTAGAGCATGATGATGCAAACCGTGCTTTGATGGGGTCAAACATGCAACGTCAAGCTGTTCCTCTACTTAAAACAGATGCTCCTGTAGTTGGTACAGGTATGGAGGCTATTGTAAGCCGTGATGCATGGGAGTCTGTAAAAGCTAAAAGAGCAGGACGTGTAGAGAAAGTTGACTCTAAAAACATCTATATTTTAGGAGAAGATGATGGAGGTGTATTTATTGACCATTACCCAATGGAAAAAAATATGCGTACCAACCAAAATACAACATTTACTCAAACACCAACAGTTAAAGTTGGAGATGTAGTAGAAGCTAAACAAGTTATTGCAGATGGTCCAAATATGGATATGGGAGAACTTGCTATTGGTAAAAATATGCGTGTTGCATTTATGCCTTGGTATGGATATAACTATGAAGATGCAATTATTATCTCTGAAAAGATTTTAAGAGAAGATACATTTACATCTGTTCACACCTATGAGGTAGAGATTGAGGCTAGAGAGCTTAAGCATGGTACAGAAGAGATTACTAGAGATATTCAAAATATTCGTGAAGATGAGTTAACCCATCTTGATGAATCTGGTATTGTTAAAGTAGGAACACATGTTAAACCAGGAATGATTTTAGTTGGTAAAGTATCTCCAAAAGGAGAGATTAAACCAACACCTGAAGAGAGACTTTTACGTGCAATCTTTGGAGATAAAGCTGGTCATGTTGTCAATAAATCTCTCTATTGTAAAGCATCTATGGAGGGTGTTGTTGTTGATGTTAAGGTCTTTATTAAAAAAGGTCAAGAGAGAGATGCTAGGGCTGTTCAATCCTATGAAGAGGAGAAAGCTGTACTAGATGGAGAGCATCACGATAAACTATTGATGATTGATAAGGAGGAGTTACTTAGAATTTCTGACCTATTATCTAAATCATCATTAATTTCAGATGTAACAGTTGCTGGAGTTGAGTATAAGGCAGGAGATTCCATTCCAAGAGAAGTTATTTTGGAGGTAAACCGTTTTGCTCTAAGAGGTGTTGTTCAATCATATAACCACTCAATTCAATCTGAATATAACTCAACTAAGAACTATTTCCAACGACAGAAGAAAAAACTAAAAGAGGCTCATGAAGAGAAGTTAAATATTCTTGAAAAAGATGATATCTTACCAAATGGTGTAACTAAATTAGTAAAATTATATATCGCTACAAAACGTAAGTTAAAAGTTGGAGATAAGATGGCAGGTCGTCATGGAAACAAAGGTATTGTATCTAATATTGTTCCAGAGATTGATATGCCATATACTAAAGAGGGAAAAACAGTTGATATTATTTTGAATCCACTAGGTGTACCTTCTCGTATGAACATTGGACAGATTCTTGAAGTTCACTTAGGAATGATAGCTAAAGAGCTTGGAGAGCAGATTCAAACAATGTTTGATGAGCATAAAGAGACAATGATAAATGACCTTAGAGCTAAAATGGTTGAGATTGCAGATGTTGCAAAACTCATGAATGCTAAAGAGACACTAGAGAAACTAACCGATGATGAGCTAATCAAATATGCAAGAGATTGGGCAAACGGTGTTAAATTTGGTGCTCCTGTATTTGAGGGTGCAAACTATGAAGAGTTTGATAAGCTATTTTCATTAGCAAAGATGGATCTTGATGGTAAAACTGAACTCTATGATGGTAAAACAGGCGAAAAGATGTTAGAGAGAGTTAACGTGGGTTATATGTACATGTTAAAACTACACCACTTAGTTGATGAGAAAGTTCATGCTCGTTCAACTGGGCCATACTCACTTGTAACACAACAACCAGTTGGTGGTAAAGCACTATTTGGTGGACAGAGATTTGGAGAGATGGAAGTTTGGGCATTAGAGGCGTATGGTGCTTCACATATTCTAAAAGAGATGTTAACCATTAAGTCCGATGATGTAGATGGACGTACTAGAGCATATAGAGCCATTACAAGAGGTGAGAGTGTTCCAGAGTCAGGTGTACCTGAAACTATGTTTGTATTGACAAAAGAGCTTCAAGCACTTGGACTTGATGTAGATTTATTTGATAAGATAAAAGAAGAGGAGGCATAATGAGTGATTTTTTAGAAGGTTTAGCACCTATTAATTTGACTACAGAAGAGAGACCTATGGATATCTATGCAATGCGTTTACGTGTTGCAAGTCCTGAAAAAGTTTTATCATGGTCTTATGGAGAGGTTAAAAAACCTGAAACCATTAACTATCGTACATTAAAACCTGAAAGAGATGGACTCTTTTGTGCTAAAACTTTTGGACCAGTTAGAGACTACGAGTGTCTTTGTGGGAAGTACAAGAAGATGCGTTACAAGGGTGTTGTTTGTGAAAAGTGTGGGGTTGAAGTAACCACATCAAAAGTAAGAAGAAATAGAATGGGTCACATTGACCTAGTTGCACCTGTAGCTCACATCTGGTATGTTAGTTCATTACCATCAAGAATTGGTACACTTCTTGGTGTAAAGATGAAAGATTTAGAGAGAGTTCTATATTATGAAGCATATATTGTAAAAGACCCTGGAGAGGCTTGTTATGACTCCGATGGTGCTACACCACTTGCAAAATATGATGTATTGAATGAAGAGCAGTATCAATCTATTGACCAGCGTTTTCCAGATTCAGGTCTTGATGCAAGAATGGGTGGAGAGATAGTTCAAGAGCTTTTAGCAGATTTAGATTTAGTAGATATGTTTGCAGGACTTAAAGAGGATATTTTAGCAACTAAATCAGAGGCAAAAAAGAAGACTATTGTTAAACGTCTTAAAGTAATTGAGTCATTCTTAAATTCAGGAAATAGACCAGAGTGGATGATGCTTACTATTTTACCTGTTATGCCACCAGACCTTAGACCTCTTGTAAGTCTTGATGGTGGTAAGTTTGCTGTTTCAGATGTAAATGACCTATATAGAAGAGTTATTAACCGTAACCAAAGACTTAAAAGATTGGTAGAGCTTGATGCACCTGAAATTATTGTTAGAAATGAAAAGAGAATGCTTCAAGAGTCAGTTGATGCACTTTTTGATAATGGTAGAAGAGGAAACTCTGTAAAAGGGGCAAATAAGAGACCACTTAAATCTCTTTCAGAGGTAATTAAAGGTAAACAGGGGCGTTTTAGACAAAACCTACTTGGTAAACGTGTTGACTTCTCTGGACGTTCTGTTATTGTCGTTGGACCAAATCTTAAGATGGATGAGTGTGGATTACCAAAAATTATGGCACTTGAACTATTTAAACCTCATGTTATGGCTAAACTTGAAGATAGAGGTTATGCAACAACTCTTAAACAAGCTAAGAAGATGATTGAGACAAAGCAAAATGAAGTTTGGGAGTGTTTAGAAGATGTTGTTGAGGGACACCCTATTTTACTAAACCGTGCTCCAACACTACATAAACTTTCTATTCAAGCATTTCACCCAAAACTAATTGACGGAAAAGCAATTCAGCTTCATCCACTTGTTTGTGCTGCATTTAATGCCGACTTTGATGGTGACCAGATGGCTGTTCATATTCCACTTTCAGATGAAGCTATTGCAGAGGCAAAAATCTTAATGTTAGCGTCAATGAATATTTTGCTTCCAGCTTCAGGTAAAGCGATTGCAGTACCATCACAAGATATGATTTTGGGTCTCTATTATCTAACTTTGGTTAAAGAGGATGTTGTTGGACAACATAAACTCTTTGCAAATGTTGATGAGATTATGATTGCCAATGAGCAAGGTGGTCTTGACCTTAATGCTAAGATTAGAACTGTTGTTGATGGTAAAATCATCAACACTACAGCAGGTAGAATTATCTTAAAAGCGATTATTCCAGACTATGTTCCTCAGAGTTATTGGAATAAAATATTAAAGAAAAAAGATATTTCTGCATTGGTTGATTATATTTATGCGAAGAGTGGTATCTCTCATACTTCTGTATTTTTAGATGATTTAAAAGATATTGGTTTTAAATATGCAACAAAATCGGGTGTTTCTATCTCTATTGATGATATTAAAGTACCAAAACAGAAATATGATACTGTTAGTAGTGCAAAAAATGAAGTTATTGAGATTCAGAAGCAGTTTGGTAAAGGATTACTTACAGAACAAGAACGTTATAATAAGATTATTGATATATGGACAGATACCAACATCTCTGTAGCTTCTGACCTTATGGCTTTGATTAAACTAGATAAAGAGGGTTTCAACTCTGTTCACATGATGGCAGATTCAGGGGCTAGGGGTTCTGCTACACAGATTAGACAACTTTCAGGAATGAGGGGATTAATGGCAAAATCTGATGGTTCAATTATTGAAACACCTATTACTTCAAACTTCCGTGAAGGTCTAAATGTATTGGAGTACTTTATTTCAACTCACGGAGCTAGAAAAGGTCTTGCAGATACAGCTATGAAAACAGCATCTGCTGGTTATTTGACTAGAAAACTGATTGATGTTGCTCAAAATGTTAAAGTTATTATGCATGATTGTGGTTCACATGAGGGTGTGGATGTTTCAGATATATATGTTGGTAATGAACTTATTGAACCATTGTCAGATAGAGTTTATGGACGTGTAATTGCTCAAGATATTATTGACCCAATTACATCTGAAGTACTTCTTAGTGAAGGAACTATGATTGATGAGCCAATGGCTAGACTTATTACTGAATCAGGTGTACGTTCTGTAAATATTAGAACATCTGTAACATGTAAAGCACCTAAAGGTATCTGTGCAAAATGTTACGGTCTTAACATGGCAGAAAATAAAATTGTTAAACGTGGAGAGGCAGTTGGAGTTGTTGCAGCACAATCCATTGGAGAGCCAGGAACACAACTTACACTTCGTACTTTCCACACAGGTGGTACAGCATCAGCAGGTAAAGAGGAGCGTCAAGTTATTGCAAATAAAGAGGGGTTTATTCGTTACTATAACTTAAATGTATATAGAAACTCTGAAGACCAACTATTGGTATCTAACCGAAGAAATGCAGGTGTCCTTTTGGTTGAGCCAAAGATTAAATCTTTGACTCGTGGTAAATTGACAATAGTTAACTCTCACGATGAGATTATTTTAAGTGTACAGCAGGGTGCAAAAGAGCAACGATATTCTGTTAGAAAAGCTGATGTAGCTAAAACCAATGAACTTGCAGGTGTTGGTGGAAAAGTTGATGGTAAACTCTTTATTCCATTTAAAGATGGAGAGATTATAGAAGAGGGAGATTCTATTATTGAGGTCATTAAAGAGGCTTGGTCTGTTCCTTCACGTATCCCATTTGCATCAGAGTTAAAAGTAGAAGACGGTGCTCCCGTTACTCAAAATATTCAAGCAGATGCAAAAGGTAAAGTAAAATTCTTTTTATTAAAAGGTGACTTTTTAGAGAGAATTGAGACTATTGAAAATGGTAAAGAGGTTAAAGAGAAAGGTCTTTTTGCTGTTATTGTAGATGATAATGGTAGAGAGGCTGTTAGACACTATATAGCTAGAGGTTCAATTATTGATATTGATGATAATATTCTTGTTTCAAGAGGAGATACTATTGCTAAATCTCCAACCACTAACCAAGTAGTTATTGCAGAGTGGGACCCATACTCTGAACCAATGATTGCAGAATCTAATGGTACATTAAAATTTGAAGATATTATTCCAGGAGTAACAGTTGTTGAACAGTTTGATGAGCTAACAGGAGAGAGTCGTTTAACACTAAATGATTATATTCCAGCTATGTATAATCCTACTATTATATTAGCTACAGATGATGGAGAGATAATCTCTTATGGTTTAGAACCTAAAACTTCTATCTATGTTCAAGATGGTGCAAAAGTAGGTATTGCAGATATTTTAGCAAAAACACCAAAAGCAGCTCAAAAATCAAGCGATATTACATCTGGTCTTCCAAGAGTATCAGAACTTTTTGAAGCTCGTCGTCCTAAAGACCCTGCTTTAATTGCCAAATTAACAGGTAGAGTATCTTTTGGTAAGCCACTAAGAGGTAAAAAACGTCTTATTATTACACCTGAAATTGGTTCACCAGTTGAACAGTTTGTAGATAAACAGAGAACTGTTGTTGTTAGTGAAGGAGATTTTGTTCATACAGGGGAGAAGATGACTGATGGAACGGTTTCTAGTCATGATATTCTAGCTGCACTTGGAGAGAAAGCCCTTTATGAGTATATTGTTGAAGAGGTTCAAAAAGTATACCGTCGTCAAGGGGTTAATATCTCTGATAAACACATTGAGATTATTGTTTCTCAAATGATGCGTCAAGTAAAAGTAGTTGATGGTGGAGATTCTAAATTTATTGATGGAGATTTAGTCTCTAAACGTAAATTTAATAGTGAAAATGGAAAAGTGATTAAACTATTTGGAGAAGCTGCAATTGCAGAACCACTTCTTATAGGTATTACAAGAGCTGCTGTTGGTGCAGATTCCATTATCTCTGCTGCATCATTTCAAGATACTACAAAAGTATTAACCTCTGCATCTATTGCAGGTACGGTAGATACATTAGAGGATTTAAAAGAGAATGTTGTTATTGGTCGGCTTATTCCTGTTGGAACAGGAATGGTAGATTTAGATACTCTTCATTTGATTGAAAACAATGAAAACTAGAATATAAATAGAGATACCCTTTGTGGTATCTCTTACTCAATTAAAATATTTAAAAATCTTATTTTGCATTAAAAAATATACTATAAAGTCTATTTAGATATAATATGCACCATTTTCTACACACGAAACTCCCGAAAGTACGCTTAAATTACGTTTTTTCGGGACTTTCATGTCCAGATTTTAATTCAAAAAAATAAACAGAAAGGAATTGTATTGCCTACAATTAACCAACTAGTTCGTAAAGAACGTAAAAAAGTGATTAAAAAATCAAAATCACCTGCATTAGTAAACTGTCCTCAAAGAAGAGGTGTTTGTACTAGAGTATATACAACAACTCCAAAAAAACCTAACTCAGCTTTAAGAAAAGTTGCAAAAGTTAGATTGACAAGTGGATTTGAAGTAATCTCATACATCGGTGGAGAGGGTCACAACCTTCAAGAACACTCAATTGTACTTGTACGTGGAGGTAGAATCAAAGATTTACCTGGTGTTAAGTATCATATTGTTCGTGGTGCATTGGATGCGTCAGGTGTTAATGGTAGAACTGTTGCACGTTCTAAATACGGTACTAAAAAACCTAAAAAATAGTTTAAACAATTTGTAGGTGTGACCATGTCACAAAAAAGAGTGAGTCTGACATAGACTTTAAACAGGTGTTGTCAAGAACCTTTTAGGGTTACCTTAGGGGACAAAACTTGAGTAAATCAATAGTAAACGATTGAAGATAAATTATAGGAAAATAGTAATATGAGAAGAAGAAAAGCTCCCGTTAGACCAGTACTGCCAGATCCAGTAC
>CAMZNQ010000168.1 GCA_947313765.1 uncultured Sulfurovum sp. | reverse complement strand
CCCTCCTTGTCAGGGATTTAGTATTGCTGGAAATGTTGGTAGAAAGTTTATTGATGACCCAAGAAATAGATTGTTTAAAGAGTTTGTTAGAGTTGTAGATATTGTAAAACCAAAATATTTTATTATGGAAAATGTAGCAAGACTCTATACACATAATAAAAATCAAACAAGAGAAGAAATTATAGAAGATTTTGAAAATTTGGGTTACCATGTAGAGTGTCAAATATTAAATTCAGCAGATTATGGAGTAACTCAAATTAGAAAAAGAGTTATTTTTATAGGTTCAAAAATTAAGAAAAATATAAAATTTCCTAAAAAAACTTTTAACAAGTACAAAGCAATAAAAGATGCTATTGATGATTTACCACAGTTAAAATCGGGAGAAACTTCAAAAATATCAAATCATAATGCCATGAACCATACTGCTCAAATGTTAGAAAAAATGAAATTTATTAAAGATGGTGGAGATAGAAATGATATACCAAATGATTTAAGACCAAAAACTGGAGATATAAGAAAATATATTAAATACGATAGCAAAAAACCATCCATTACTATTACAGGAGATATGAGAAAAGTATTTCACTATTCACAAAATAGGGCATTAACAGTTAGAGAACTAGCAAGAATTCAAAGTTTTCCAGATAGTTTTATATTTAAGGGTAGTAGCATATCAGCTCAACAACAAGTTGGTAATGCTGTTCCACCACTTATGGCTCAAGCTTTAGCAGAATCCATAAAAGATATGATAGAAGAAGATAATTTTAAAGAGATATATTTTAACTATAAATATCCAAAAGTTAATTATATAGGTAATAAGGAGAAACTATCTTCTTGGATATGTGACAATCTTCCAAAAGATGTAGATTCTATCTTTGATGCATTTAGTGGAGGCTCTTCTATTAGTTATGAAGCTAAGAGAAGAGGTTTAAAAGTTATAAGCAATGATATTTTAAAAATAAATTTTTATTTAGCCAAATCCATTATAGAAAATAAAAATATTAAATTTACAAATAGAGATATAGATATTGTTTTTTCAGGTAAGCCATTTAGTGGTTTTATAACAAAAAACTATTCGGAGGTTCTTTTTTTTAAAGAGGAGTGTATGGAGCTTGATTTATATAGAAAAAATATAGAAAGACTTGATAATAATTACAAAAAATCAATAGCATGTACTTTGATTAGAAGAGCTATGATTAGAAAGATGCCATATTCAAGGTTTAATCTCAATTGGGATAAGATAAAACAGCTTAGAGATGAAGAGTATAGTTATAGAAAATATAAAAGGAGAAGAGCCTACCATAATCAAACCTTTAAAGAGCATTTTCTAGCAAATTTAGATGATTATAATAGTGCTATTTTTGATAATAGTAAAAATAATATGGTTTTTAATGATGATATTTTTAATATCTTAGAGAAGATAGAATCTGATGTTATATATCTTGACCCACCTTACACTGGGACAATGAATAACTATTATGGATTTTATGGATTTATAGATGAGTATATAGAGCAAAAAAAGTTAAAGCCATTTAAAAATAATTTTATAGATAAAAAAACTTCATTAAATCTTTTTGATAGACTATTTTCAAATTTAAATAATTTTAGATATTGGATATTAAGCTACAACAATAACTCTTATCCATCAAAAGATGAACTAATTAAAGTTATATCTAAATATTCACTTGATATTAAAATAGTTGAAAAAACACATAATTATAAAGTCACAGGTAAAGAGAAAAAAAATAAAAATACTGAATATCTATTTATTGTTAAAAATAAAAATTTTACAGGTTAACTATTATGAAGCAAAATTATGAATCATATTGGAAATTAACACTTGAATATACCGATATAAATAGTGATAAATTTATTAATACTCTTAAAATAATTGTTAATTGTATTGATAAACATCATAATTATCGGGAGTTGCAAGAGGATGTGAATAGTTGTTGTCCTAAAGTAGATATGGGTTCAGTAAGAAAAAGCATAAATCAATTTGTAAAATTAGGTTTTATAAATGATATAAACTCTTATAATTTAGAAACTATTGATTTTTTAAATGCTAGAACTAACAGAAGAAGAGAGTCTATTTTTTCCCAAATTGTTTATAAATATGCAAAATTTAATGCGTCAATTACAAGAACACATGAATGGAATCAAATAAATTTTTTAATTAAGACTCTTGAAGAGGTTGGTGAATTATCAAAATCAAATATTATTGGGCTAATGTTGGTTGATATTCTATCAATAGAAAAATGTTACTTAAAACAAGAAGAGGTTAATTTTTATACTCAAGAAGCACAAAATAGAGGTTTTGTGGATAGAAAATATAATCAAGTTGGATATTTGTTTAATATTTTAAATAAACTTGATGATATTGTGTTTATAGATAATATGTTATATTTTGAAGATGATGCTAAAGTTATATTTGGAGATAGTTTAAAACAAGATAGTAGAAAAAGAGATAACTATTTACATAGAGTTTACAAAAATTTACTAAAAGAAGAGGTTGAAGAACAACTTGGAAATACAAAATGTATGGTTGAAAACCTATCATATCCTTCACTTGTTGCAAGTCATATAAAACCATTTATTAAATCTAATGATTTTGAAGCATATGACCCAAACAATGGATTTTTACTGAGTCGTAATTTTGATATATTGTTTGATTTAGGATACATTACATTCGATAATAATGGAAAAATTCTCTGCTCAAATAAATTAGAAAATGATGTTGTTGATTATATTTCAAACTATCAATTAAATCCTCTATTTCTTAATGAAGAGAGATTGAAATATTTAGATTTTCATAGAGAAAAAGTATTTAAAGAGCAATATGAATAACTCTATTAAATTTATATATTTTGGGTATATTTTACTATTTACAGGGTGTTTAGAGAGACCACACAAAGATAGAGCAATATATAGTCAAAGATATATTCCCTCAAATAGTAAAGTTGTTAAAGAGGCATATAGTCATTTAGGTAAACCATACAGATATGGTGCAACAGGACCTAATAGTTTTGATTGTTCTGGATTTGTATATGCTGTACATAGAGATTTAGGAGTTAAAATACCTC
>CAMZNQ010000167.1 GCA_947313765.1 uncultured Sulfurovum sp. | reverse complement strand
CGCTAGAGGATATGGATGGAAATAGTGGAAAACCTAAAAGTGTATCTGGAAGCTACACAATAGACATAGATAGATTTAGATGGAATTTGTTGAATGGATTGGTAAATCCACCTACTACAAGCTAAATAAAGCTACCGATTCCTTAAATCTCTATTTTTGAGATTTAGTAGGAATTAATGTAGGGCTATTAATTTATCTAGCTATATCTCTGCTTTTTATAAAAAATATAAAAAGCATTAATCCTGCTAAGAGTAGAAGTATATTTCCTAAATAGTTATGTGCTAATAAAAAGTACCTCTCATCATAAACTACAAACTCTACAATCATCCATATACGAAATGTATTTATGGCTACAATAAAAAAATAACCAAATATAGCCCATTTTATTTTATGTATAATCGTAGAGGGGAAAGCAACAATAGAAGCTAAAAAGAAGAGATATGGAATAGTTCCATTACATGCTTTTTCAATAACTAATGAGTAGCTATTATTTATAATAATATTATAGTTATTTACCATTTTAAATGGTAATGTTAATGATGTTAAATAAGTAGTAAAATCAGTCTGTATCTGATTTATCAATTCACTTATGGGTGATAACTCCCAATAAAATATTGCAAAAAATAGTACAATGCCTAACCAATAGGTTAATAGAAATTTAATCATTTTAATTCTGCCTTTGTATACTCTTATTAAGAGTTAAAAATTATTATTTATTGTATAGCAGAAAAGTATAGTATATGTGGGCTTAAAATTAATTTAAACTTAAATTGCAAAACTAGTTTTTATTTTTAAAATTACTTAAGGTTTTAGAACACTTTTAACTCCATTTTTAATATTTTTTTTAACAGGTGGTGGTTTTAGAGGAAGGTTTTTAATCATAAATAGTTGTGCTTCTTCACCTTTTATCTTAATCATAGCTAAGATTTTATCTTTTTTCTTACTCTTGTATATTTTAAATAACTCCAAATTTTTGGCAATAACATCTATCTCAACTCTCTCTTCGCTCTTTAGTGGTAGATGAAAATATCCTCCCTCTATACGTAATAGGGTATTATTCTCTTTATATACTAACCAAACAACTTTTGCAACAGATAGACCATGAAGAGAGTTAGTGGTATGATTCATGATTAGTCGATAGAATTTATCATCTTTTTGAATAGTAAGGTTATGGTCAGAATGGATTAAATCCATATAAAGAGTATTTGTTCCCTTTAAATTGTTGGAAGATTTCTCTAAATATTTAAATAGATGTAGGTTTGAATTACGTAATATATCGGCACTTTTATAGAGTGCCATAAGTACTAAAGAGAGAAGAGTGATTGATATAAGAACTTCAACAAGAGTAAATGCAGATTTTCTATTTTTCATCAATCTTCCATAATTCCAATACGAATTGCCTCTTCATAAGATGTCTCTCCTGCCATAAGCATATCTTTTAGTTTATCAGAGATAGTTTTCATACCCATTTTTTTCATCTCAATTCTAATTTGGTGGTCATTTAATCCATCTTTCATCATCTCTTTTACCTTATCATTCATAATAAATAGCTCTCCTACAGCTTGTCTACCTTTATATCCTGTAAAGTCACAATCTGTACATCCTGTAGCTTCAAAATATATCTTCTGGGGAATAGATAGCTCTTCTAAAATAGGAGGTGCTAATTTAATCGGTTTTTTACAATTAGGGCATAATTTTCGTGTTAATCTTTGAGCTAAAACACCCAACAGAGTAGAGGTTAGTAGGAAATCTTCAATTCCCATATCCATTAGTCTTGATATTGCAGATGTGGCATCATTTGTATGTAGAGTAGAGAGCATTAAGTGACCTGTAAGTGCTGAACGTAATGATATATCAGCAGTTTCAGAGTCTCGAATCTCTCCAACCATAATAATATCTGGGTCTTGTCTTAAAATAGAACGTAATCCTGCTGCAAATGTAAGTCCAACTTTTGTATTTACCTGAATCTGATTTACATTTTCTGCATTGTACTCCACTGGGTCTTCTACTGTAATAATATTTTTATCTGGAGTTGCAATATGTTGAAGACAAGCATGTAGTGTTGTTGATTTTCCTGAACCTGTAGGTCCTGTTACAAGAATCATTCCATGAGGGTGTGTTAGAAGTCTATTTAAAGCTTTAGTAATATCATCAGTAAATCCCAATGTTTTTAAAGTTGGTATGCTTTCAGAGGTCATAAGTAGCCTCATAACTACACGCTCTCCATGATAGGTTGGAAGAACGGAAACCCTAATGTCAAGAGAATTTCCAGAGATACTAACTTGTGTACGACCATCTTGTGGTACTCTCTTCTCTGAAATATCAAGGTTTGAGATAACTTTAATACGTGAGATAACAAGTGCTGTAATATTTTTATCTATATCTAAATGTTTTTTCAATGCACCATTTATTCTTAGACGAACCTCTCCCTTTTTCTCTAGGGTCTCTATGTGAATGTCAGAAGCTCCCTTTTTAATTGCTTGGAAAAATAGAGAGTTAACTAGCTTTACAACGGGTGCAGACTCTTCATTTGAGAGTAGGTCTTGTGAATTTCGTATAAAATCCAATAGGTCAGACTCTACTTCAATAATATCATCTGAAGAGCTAGTATCTACATGTTCAAAATCAGAACCTGTTTGAATCTCTTTAAACTTCTGCATAAGTCTATCAAAACTACCCTCATCTACTTTTCTAATGGGATAATCTACATCTATGGAAGATAGATAATTTAAAGCAGATGACAAACTACTCTCTTGCACAATAACATAGGGTAATCCATCTATATCTGCAAATAGTAGTTTATGCTTCATTGCTAATTTATTTTTAATCTCATCATTCCATATAGGGTTTAAATCTACATTTTCTAAAAATGGTAACTTTAACATACTACTCTCCTTGAACATTTGAGAATGTTGTTCCCTCATTATATTCAAGACCTGTATTTATATTACTAATATCAATAGGCTCTCTTTGACTTTGAAGTCTCTCCATGATTGAGTCACTTCTTACATAACCATCCTCATAAGAGTTATCAGTTTGAATATCTGATGACTCTATTGTTGCTGGAGTATAACTATTTACATTTGATTGAATAACTGGAATAGAATCTATTTGAGTATATCTACTCTCGTTTCTCTTTTGTGGAAACCCTACAGGCAATTCATCTTCATTTTCATTAATATATCTATTTGAATTAGATTGATAATCAAAAGTTACATGTCCATTCTTAGATGGATTTTGAACTCTTTTTTCTAACTCCTCAAATATAATTTTATTATATTGTTGTTGTATAGCCTCTAACTCATCTAAATTTTGACGTAAAGATGTAAGGTCAGAACTCTTTTTAATGATATATGGAGTGATGTAGATAACAACATTCACTTTAGACCCTGAATTTCCTTTAGAGGTAAATAGTCGTCCAATAATAGGTATATCTCCCAATATAGGAACTTTACTAATTGACTTACCATCAGAACTCTTTATTAATCCACCTAAAATAATGGTCTCTGCATGATTTACAATAGCACTTGTTTTTACAGAACGTTTTGTTGTTGTAGGTCTATCTGCTGATGTTCCAGAGCCTGGAAGAATATCTTCAATTGTTGTCTCAATATCTAATGATACTTTATTATTTGAAGAGAGTCTAGGTTTAACTTTTAGAGTAATACCGATATCTTCTCTTGAGTAGTTATTGATAACACTAGATGCACCTTGTGTACTCTGTTGTGCTTGTGTTAAGATAGATTGTGTACGTCCTACATATATGCTTGACTCTTTATTGTTGGTTGCCAATACAGATGGTTTAGATAGAATCTGTGCTGCCCCATTCTGTTTTAATAAATCTAAAGTAGCTCCCAAAGAGAATACTTTAGAGATTCCACTAGAAAACTCAAACGCTCTAGAATTTGAAGTATAGGCATTTCCATTATTATCAAACTGAGTTGTTGTATTGTTTAAAAAACCTAATAGTGAAGAAGATAAAGCTAATGGTGCAGCTCCAGCATTCGCAGCTATAGAGTAGAGACCATTTGAGGTAATTGAGCCTCCATTAAATCCATATTTCATACCAATACTTTCTGCTAAATTAGTATTTACCTCTACAATCTTAGCCTGAATATATACTTGTGACTTCTCAACATCTAGTTGCTGTACAGTATCATAAATATTTTGATACTGCTCTTCATTAGCCAATACAATTAAAGCATTTCTCTCTATATCTGAAGCAATAACAGCTTTAGGTAGTGGTTTTCCCCCTTTTCCTATTGGTGGATTTGATGATAAGTTTGATGCACCAGTCATTTGTGGAACAATTTTAGTAAGAATCTTCTCCATCTCTTCAACATTTGAATTTTTCAGAGGTATTACATGCATCTTTTGAAGATTTGCTTCACCTTTTAAATCTAATTGTTCAATATATCTCACTAATTGTTGAATATTATCTCTTTTTCCGACTAAAATAATTGCATTAGAACCGATATCTTGCATAACAGATACCTTTTCAGAGATGATATCTTGTGGAAAAAGAGCTTTTGACATATTTTGAACATTAGGATATATATCTTTTACTCTAGCATTTTGTAACCTAATAATTTTACTCTCTTTTGCTTTTTCACTCTCTATTTTATCAATTAACTCTTTTATTGATTTCAATGTACTCGGATAGGCAGTAATTGATAAAAGATTATTTTTTTTAAAAGAGATAATTTTTGCACTTTTATGTAAAAGTGGTTTAATTTTAGTACGTATCACAGCAGAGTTAACATTTGATAACTGAAAAATAACTGTTTTCATTGTACCATCTCCACGAGATATATGGGAACTCACAGACAATCCCTCTCCTGGAGCTGTTGTACTCTTTATAACAACATAGTAACTACCTTTATTTACTAAAGTCATTCTTTTTGTCTCTAAAATAGCCGTTGCTAAAGGTATTAGTTCAGACTTTTCAATTGGTTTATTTGATACAAAATTTATTTTACCTTTAATCTCTCCATCTATTAAGATATTTTTTCCTGTAACTTTTGCTACCATTTTAATAAAATCACTAATATTTAAATTATTAAATTTTAAATCAACCTTTTCTGCATTAATATGCATTGTTAATGCTAATAGCAATCCTACTGTTATTTTAATGAATTTCATACTCTATATCCTCACTTTTTCCGTTTCTCTCAACGGTTAATGTCAACTCTTCTATATTATTTATATCACCATATAGAGCCATTACAGCTCCAAGATTATCAAGTTTTTCAGCATTAATTGCTGTTAATATATCTCCACGTTTTAGTCCAAGTTTTTCAAAATCACTACCTCTTTTGACATAATTTATTTTAAATCCATTTAATTTTCCGTTTACTTTGTTTTCTAAAATACCAATATCTTTCCATATATTTTTAGGATTTGACTTATATGAAGTTAATAGATTACGATTAACTATCTTTATGCCATTATTTTCTATAATATCTACACTTTTTTTACTCTTTGGTACTTTTGGTTTCTGTTTTGTTGGTCTGATTTCACCTCTACCACCTACTGTTTTTGTCTCATTTAGTGTTAGTTTAAACTCTTTACTAGCTTTGCTAAAGATTACATAATCAGAACCTGCTGATTTTAATATAAATCCATCAATATTATCATCTTTACCTAGAACTAGCGTCTTTCTACCTTTCTCAACAGTTGCTACTATAACGTCTGATGAGTTATAAATAGCTATAAGTTTAATACCTCTCATTGAGCTAATTACTTTTTTAGGTTTATCTTCTTTTATAATAGTAGGTGCTGTACTACTTAATTTAACTCTATAATAGAGTGCTTTTGATTTGATAGTTGGATTAACCTCTTCTCCTACTTTTGGTAGAAACATTATGGAGACTACTGTCCATAATACCTTAACCAATAAAATAATAGATAGTAAAAATATAATAGTAGAGAAGAGTTTTGGATTAATAATCTGTTTCATATTTCCACTCTCCATTCTCATCTTTTTTTAGAAATTTTCTAAATGGTTTAATATCTTTAGCTACAGGGAATCCAATTGATATATGTTTATCCATAAGAGAAACAGTTCCATCTATTACTCCAAATGAACCAGTAGCATCTATCTTTATGTGAAGTGGGTCAAGAATAGAGTATTTAATATCTATATTTTCAATATCTTCTGGAGCTACTTTAGCCATAGCTTCATTTATAATAATATTTTTAACTATCAACCTATTATATAAAAAGAAAATATTGAGCTTCAGTTCTGATACCTCTGCCATTTTTGCACCTTTAAAATATATATCTCCATGTAAAATCTCTACTCCATACCATCTATCTTTTATTATCTCATTTGATATTATGATATCACTCTTTTTTAACTCTTTTTCCAAAAGGTAGAAAAGCTCCTCTTTTGGAGAAAGTAGCCACAATAATATAATTAATATAAAGAAACCACTAATGACTCTTTTTACCATTTGCATGTAAACTCCATTGTAAATTTATTTTTACTCTTCTCTTCTATTTTAAGTTTAATAATTTGTATAGGCATCTTTAATAACTTATTAGTTATTTTATTTAACTCCATTGTAGATAAGTTAATATATGAAGCTTTTATTTTTGAGGATTTTTTAGAAAAAGATTTAACTTTAGATTTTGGTACAATTTTTTTAAAAATCTTAACTCTACTTGAGATATCATTACTTTTCCACTGTGTTTTATAACTCTCTATTTCAGTTATTTCTGAAATCTGTTTTTTTATAATAGCTCTATTTTCATCTACATAATTCTTTGAAGATATTTTATATGAATAAGCATATAGTGCAAAGATAAATGTAATAAATAGAATAATCTCATTTTTATAACGGTGAAGTGTCATCATATTCATATTTTTTTCTCAACTTTCACATTAAGAGAGTTAGTCGAGACTCTAAAATTTTTCTTTTTAGCACTTTTCTCTATCTCTCTACTTAAGTTTTTATTTTCTGTTTTAATTGTAGCTTTAATTCCATTTTTATCAATAGTTAATATTTTTAATCTATTTTTACTAGATAGAAGTTTAGAGATATCTTTAATAGAGTCTCGCTTTAGACGCTCTTTTTCATCTATAGGTTTATATTTAGATAATATACTTTCTCTAACTAAACTACTAGCATATCTTGGGTTTTCATCAAGTAGTTCTGTTAACTTATTATTATCATCATTAATAGATTTTTTAATTCTATCTCCTTCAAAAATAGAGATTCCACCTAAGATGGATAGTATTCCACCAATTATGATAGTCTCTTTTAGTGAGATATAGGAGTTTAAAGATGAACCCATTGTGACTCCACCCTTAAGTTTCAATGAGCTTGTATCAAATAGTTTATATTCTATTAAATCATCTACTAGCTCTTTTGGAACTATTGTCATTACATTATCTATATTTGCTAACATAGTTCTATTATCTACAAGAGTAGGTGTCTCAATCTGACCAATTAATTGTTGTGTAAAATATATTTTTGACACATAGCTCTTATCTATACCTACACTCTCTAAAAAAGTATCTATTTTATCAATATCATAAGCTATAAAACACCAATAGTTATTACATTTATATACATAATATTGATAATCTCCAGTATGATCCAAATAGTCATCAAAAAGTGAGGGTGCAATCTGTTTTGCTTGATAAGTAAATTTTAAATCTAACTCCTCACGAATAAATGTATAAAACTGTGGTGTTAGTATAATGTCAATAGATTTATTTAGTGATGTGATATGTTCCATATTTCTATGAATCAATAATTTATTACTACTCTTCTTTTCCGTTAAATTCAAAGTTAGAACTCCTTCCTTCAATATAATTAAATTTTAATTGGTATAGGCTATCTTGATAACTATACCTCTCTGTACAACTCATTGCATTTAGTGCTTTTTTAGAGTATATCTCTTTGTTTATTGGAGCTATAATCGAGTTCTCATTTAAAAAAGATTTTAGACTACTCTCTCCCTCTTTCCATGAATCCAAAATAATCTCTAGTGGGATATCAAATGCCATAGATATAAATTCAGGTGTTAGATATACTCCATCTATTTTTGTCTTTTGGTTTACATTAATAAAAGAGAAATACCTATCCCATGGGACTTTTAAAACCTCTATATCGTCATATAAAAATAGATAATTTGTAATAACTCTATTAAACTGCTCTTTTGATATAATCCCTTTTCTCTTTTCTATTCTAGGAACATAATCTCTATTTTCATTACTTTTTCTAGTAATCTCTTCCATAATCAATCGTTCTAACTCATTAGGTTCTTTGATTGAGTATTTCTCCATAATCATATTTAAAATATCTTTTGCTAAATTCTCTTTCTCTTCCTTTTTCCATGTGAAACCCTCATCTAGCCAATTAATTGGAACAGCTGTCACTAAAGGAGTACATATTAAAGTTATATTAAATCCACTTTTTGGTTCATTTAACATAAGAGGCATTTTATATATTAGTTTTAATTTTTCAGAATTATCTGTTTTCTTAGGAAAAAACCTCTTTAATATCTCTATTGTATTTTTATAAAAAACATCTCCTTGTATAATGGCCGATGTTTTTCCTGCATCTTTTTGTACCTTTTCTAAATAGCTAAAGGAGACTGCAATGATAGACATAATCGAAGCAATGACCATTAAAGTTATAAAAAGGGCTATACCTCGTTTTCTTTTATCCATAATAAAGCTCAATTCAAGTAAAATCTATGTCATTATAACAAACTTTAACTAAGGATTTTAATTATGACTAACGATATAAAGATAAAAGTCAAGAAGAGAGCAAATTTAATAACAGCTGAAAAAGAAAAAATAACTTATAGAATTAAGTCTATACAGAATAGAACATTCAAAAGAGCATTTTCACTACTAGAGTTACTTGTTGTTATTTTAATTTTAGGTATTTTAGCAGCAGCCGTTGTTCCTAAGATTGTAGGAGCAGGAGATAAGGCAAAAGTAGATTTAGTTTGTGTCAATATGAAAGGTGCTGCTAATGCTTTAAAGATGTTTAAACTAGATAATGGGATGTATCCTGATACCGAAGAGGGATTTAAAGCACTACAATCAAATATAAATCCAGAGAAATATACGAACTATGCATCATCAGCATACCTAGAGAATTTTCCTAAAGATTCATGGGGTAATAAGATGGTTTACATTAAAACAGGAAATAAATTTGATATTATCTCTTATGGTGCAGATAAAAGAGAGGGTGGAACAGATGAGTATGCAGATATAAAATACTCAGAGTGTAATAAATAAAAATGAAAACAACAAGGCGTTCAGGATTCTCTCTTTTAGAACTAATTGTTGTTGTAATGATTATCTCATTACTAGGCTTTTTAGTCTTCTCTTCATCTATTAAAACTCAAAAAAAGAGAGAGATTTTAGACCCAACTACTCTTCAAAAAACATTTCGTGAATCATTTAAAGGTCAAGGAGATGTAGAACTTTTTTGTATTAATAGATGTAAAGAGTGTTATGTGGCTAAAGGAAAAGAGATAACCTCTTATGAGGGTTCTATCAATTTAGGAAAAGATGTAAAAGTTCATCTACTAGATAGAGATAACCATCTAGTTCAGATTGAAGAGCAGGGGAGAATAAAAGATAAAAAAATCTGTCTACGTTACCATCTCTACTCTAATGGTAGCACTACTCAGATGATTATTACAAACAATGAAGGTATATACTATCTTCCTAGCTATTTTGGAAAGCCCCAAAAAGTAAGCGATATAGAAGATGCTAAAGAGTTATGGATAAAAGATAAATATAATCTAAGAGATAGTGGTTCATATTATTAAGGAAAAAGATGAATAAAAAAGCATTTACACTAATAGAGGTTATTGTCTCTGTAATTATTGTCTCAATAGTAGTTATGGGAGCAATGCAATTACAAGAGCAAAATTCAGATATGTCAACATATCTCTTAAATCGTAGTAACTCTGAACTAGATAACTCTCTTTTTTTAACTAAAAATATTGAAAAATACTCAAAAGATGAAAAAAATGCTTATGATATATTAGTAGAGGACTTTTCCATTAAAGAGTTGGAGAGTAGAGATATCTTAAAAAAGATAACAAAAAAGATAAATATAACAGAACCAGAGGCTATTCCTGTAGGAGAAACAGATGATACACCCGTTCTATTTACTTTCTACTCTAGTGAAATACTACTTAATGGTAAATATCCTTCACGCTACTACACATTTAAATAAGTTGTCTAAAATAATTATCAAATCATAAATAGGAAACTCATGTTTACAGGTCTAATAAGAGAAATTGCTAAAGTTAAAAACTACTCAAATAATATTTTAACCATTGAGTCAAAACATAAAGCTAAAATTGGGGATAGTATTGCCATTAATGGGGTCTGTTTAACTGTTATATCTGTTAATGATGATGGATTTAATTTAGAACTTGCAGATGAAACACGCTCTATTATTGATGAATCTAAGTTATCAGGTCAAGTACATATTGAACCTGCTATGCAGATGAGTGAGCGTTTTGAGGGTCATATTGTTCAAGGGCAT
>CAMZNQ010000166.1 GCA_947313765.1 uncultured Sulfurovum sp. | reverse complement strand
CCTGCTCTTTTATTAATCTCGGCATACTCTATTATAGCATCTTCAATCTTTTCATAATAGTACAACTGTCCATTGTTTACTACAATTCCTGCATCACACAACTCTTTAAGCGTTCCCATGTCATGACTTACAAGTAAGATATGGCAATTTTCTATCTTTTTTATCAACGCCTCTTTGGACTTCTTTCTAAATCGTGCATCGCCGACAGAGAGGGTTTCATCTATGAGCATGTAGTCAAAGTCAAATGCTAAACTTAGCCCAAAAGAGAGTCGCCCTTTCATTCCCGAAGAGTAGGTTTTAATGGGCATATCAAAATAGTTTTTTAACTCCGAGAACTCATTTACAAAGGCTATAATTTTTTGCTTCTCTTTTTTACTCCTTCCACAGAGTCTACAGACAAACTTCACGTTGGCTTTACCCGACATGTTTCCTACAAACCCCCCACCAAGCCCCAAAGGCCAAGAGAAGCTATGGGCAGAACAAATAGTTCCCTGATTGGGAAACTCAATCTGTCCTAACATCCTCATGATGGTCGATTTCCCTGTTCCATTTCGACCCAAAATTCCAATGTTTACTCCTGAAGGAATGGTAAACGTGACATCTTTTAAGATATAGTTTTTCCCTGCTTTGGTCATAAAATATTTGGTGACATTTTTAAGCTCAATCATAGAGAGATAATCCTCTCTTCTAACTTACGGTAGAACCATAACCCTACATAGAGAGGAATTAATGTCCAAAGAGCCATATAGTAGTAGTTGACCAAACTATCATCTAACACATAAAAGTAATACCCATGAATCATCTCCATAAAATGTACCAAAGGGTTCCAAAGAAGCAGATTTTGTATCTCTAGGGGCAACATATCCATGGTGTAAAAGATGGCTGACCCAAACATCAAAAAGGACATCATTATGTTTACTGTTTTTCCCACACTGCTATAGAAAGTATTGGTTACCGACAACAAAATAACCACCGAAAGTGCAAACGCAATAAGCCACAGAAACCCCAACACAACCATGGGTAGACTTTGAACATTTAAATCATAGCCAAAATAGAGTCCAATAGCCACAAAACATAAGACTATAATACCTGTAATAAAAAGTTCTACCAACATCCTTGCAATAATGGTATCGAGTGGCTTTACCTGCTTATAGACAAAAAGAGCTTTATTGGCAGTAAAAGCCCCCATGGACTTGGTAATGATATTTTTAAAAAGATTAAACGCGGTAAAATTTAATGCTAAAAATATAGCAAAATCAAAATTGCCCGTAGCACTTCCAAAAAGTAGTACCTTTATAAGAACCATCACCAACACCTGCACAAATGGCTCAAAAAATGTCCAAAAAACCCCTGTTTTACTTACGGTAAAACGCATATTGAATTCTCTTAAAAAGAGAGCCTTTTGTACTGCTAAAAATATTTTAAATGAACCTCTTTTTACCAAAATTTATATCTCTCCTCTTAATATATTAATATTATATATCTTAAATTAATCATAACTCCAACATATCCCATGACCTGTAATTAAACCTTTACCTTTGAGTCTTTTAAGCTCTTTTATTGCTTTTTTTTCATTACTTGGAAGATAGAACTCTACCTTATAGCTATAATTCTCATATTTTACCTTTGCACCTTTTTTATATTTTTTAAACTTTTTTAGATAGAGGTTTGCCTCTCTTTTTGTATCAAAATTACCTATCTCAAAGAGAACTCTCTTTGTTGAGCTAGTTAGTGTCGCATAACTCATCGCACTATATCCTAAGTTGTACTTTGGTTCTAATGGCTCTCTCTCTTTTACTGATTCAAAACTTAAAGCAATGGGAGGAACAGATATAACCTCTATATCAACAGTGGCTACCCCTTGTCTCTTTGTTCCAAGATATTCAGCCGCACCCATAGATAAATCTAGCTCTCTATCATTCCAAAAAGGTCCTCTATCATTAATGCGAACCTCTAATGACTTTTGATTTTTAGGATTTGTTACCAACAGAACTGTTCCTAGTGGATAAGTTTTATGTGCTGCTGTATATCCATACATATCATATATCTCTCCATTAGCTGTTTTACGACCATGAAAATACTCTCCATACCAAGAGGCCAAGATAGTTTTAGTCTCTCCTATTGATACTTTGTGAGGATAGTATGTAATACCCTTCACTGTGTATGGATAGAGAGAATTTCGTATAATACGTTCCTCTTTAGATAGAGCAAAAAGAGAGATATTTAAAATAAAAAAAATAGATATTAAATATTTAATATGAACCTCCACAGCCATTAGACTTTATAATTTATTTAATATCTTAGCGTATTTATAATTAATTATATTTTTATGAAGTTA
>CAMZNQ010000165.1 GCA_947313765.1 uncultured Sulfurovum sp. | reverse complement strand
CTCCAAAGATCTCATTATTTGAATTGATATTTAAAATAGGACTTATTTTCCTATACTTAATATTATCCAGATTATCATGGACATCTTGATTAATCATCATATTACCATACCCAATACTTAAATCTTCCCAACCATTTCTTACATCAATATCCCTATCTAATTTACATATAAGCTGTTTATCATCATAAGCAGTATTATACAGTTTCTTTATATCATCAAAACCATCATTAGAATCCATTGGGATTAGGTTGGCTTTCTTTATAGCTTTATATAACTTATTATCAGTTGTAAAATATTTATAATCAGACCATCTAAACCCTGTAACCCAACTCCAACCATCTTGATCAAATTTAATTCCTAAGAAACCTCTTGATGAAGATCCATCTACAACATCTTGAACTATACCTGTATTATTATATAAAGTATAGTTAGGTTGATATTCAGCTTGTTTTGATAAATAGTCAAAAGATACTTTATCATCAACCATCCTATTTAAAGGGTTAGCAATATAGATTATTTTTTGATTTTGTTCAGTAGGAACAGAAGCTTCTGTTCTATTAACAAATCTTGATGATACAATATATTTATTATTTTCAACTGTATCATTATAAATACCACTATCAGCTACTAACCTATTATTCTTATCTCTTATTCCAGCTACAAAATAATGCCCTATTGCACCTTCAGGATACTCTATATTAGAGAATTTTACACCTAGTAAGGTAATCACCCCACTTTTAAAAGTTTCTGTATCTAATGGGAGGATTAAAGCTGTGGGTGTAAAGTTTTGAGCATACCCTGCTGGAATAAATGTGAATACAACATCACTCTCATCAAAAGTTCCAACTATTTCTTCTACTAATAAATCATTTCCTATATCAGATGGGTAAATCTTTCTAACTACTGTTTTCTGAACACTATCCATTATATAGTCAATCTGGAGTTCAAAGTATTCTACTGGTGGAAACTCTTCATCTGGTTCTAACCATAGATTGAAGTAAAACCCATTTTGAGTAGTTACAGTTGCATTATTATCTACTAAAGGTACTTGAATCCTATCTGGAAATCTATGGTGTCTTATAGGGGTTCCTGTGAGGTTATTACCATAATAATCTTTCCCCCAATAATCTAAGATAGAACAATTCTTTCTTTCAGGATAATCCTTTTTAGATTCCCAATATTGCATTGCTCCCTTATACTTAACATTTTGAGCATTAGGTGAAGTATTCTCTACTTCCCACCTTTCTAATTTATCATCTATTGATAAATTATCATAATCATTTTCTGAATAGAAGGGAGAAATATTCTCATTCCAATCTAGTATTTTCTCTTTATCATAATCATTAGGAGCTATCCCAGGAATATGGTAAACAGGTGAATGGTAGTTATTAGGAAATACAAATACAATCCCGAATGAGTATACTTCATTAGATTGGAAGTTCATCTTATAGAAGGATGTTAACCCATCTTTATCATTACCCCTTTCAATATTGTAAGCATTAACATCTTCAGTAATAAACTCTGTTTTTATTTTGCTAGCTAGTGGTTGATAGGAGCATATAGGGTATTTAACCCCTTTTGTATTAGCTAGAAACAGTCTGTTATCTAGTTGTTCTATATGTTCAGCAGATGTTATTTGAAGGGAATCAAAGGTTGTAGAGTATTTATCTATCTTCTTTAAACCTTGAGTTGAAGAGAGTATAAACTCTTCTTCAGATGAACTTATTGGTTCTGTTTTAAAGGTTAGGTTTACATCACCTGTTCCAGAAGAAGCTTCAAAAATAACAATACTGTAATAAGGGAATGAAGAGTCAATATTTGAAATATTGAGTACTATTGATTTATTGGTAGGGTTAATCTCAAATATGTTACTAATATTATTATCGATGCTACCATATATGCTTGAATATGGTGAATCAGAATCATCACTGTATATGTTTATAGTAGGTGTAATTTCAATTACATTAGTTTCATTGTAATCTTCATCTAAATAGATTATTCCAAAATTGTAACTTCCAGAATTTAACTTTCCTCCACTATTTTTAATTTCTGCATTTATGATTGGGAGGATTGATGGGTTTTTTATTAAATCCATCTTTGTACAATCAAATTTTTCTCCTTCAGGAAGATTTTCTGGATCATCTTTAAGATACTGTTGAATGTTTGATGTATCTATAAATTTAGGAGATAAATCCTTAGCTGTGAAATATATTACTTTTTCACATCCTCTCCTTAATCTATATAAAGAATCTATTTGATTTTCAACTTTAAACCCTAAACAATTAGAGTTTACTAGTTCTGTATACTTACAGTTAATATCTATTTTAGCTATTATTGAAGATGAATTATCTTTTTTTACTAGAAATAGAATAGTTTCATTATCATCAATATACTGAGTTCCAATAACAATGTAATCATCAGGGATATTCCCACAAGATAAATTAGATTGTTCTCTTGATAGAAAATTACTTTTATCAATTTGAGCATTGAAAGCATATCTCCAAGTGTTTTCAGGTTGATATTCAGGGAAGGTATCTGTATGAAGACCTTTAAATTTTATATCAGAATTATACTTCATGAGTTAAAAAAGCTTTTAAATTTATTACCCATAAGTAGGTGGACTGTCTCTTTATTAAATCTTTCTAAATCTCCTATACTCTTTAGCATACTAAGGTCAGCTCTAGCACCATCTCTAAATAGATACCAATCTCTTTCAGCTTTCTGAACTTTATCACCATAACCCTCTCTACCATTATACCAATACTTTTCCATCATTTTCATAGTAATGTACTTAGTTATGGCAGTAATGAAGTAGTAATTATCTACTATCATTGGAATACCATTTTCATCTTTGGGATTGATATAATGAGCTATTAGGATAGGACCTTTTTCAAAAGAGAATTTAATCTCTCCATTAGTTGTAAGAATATATTGATTCTTATTGTAGTAGTTTTCTTGATTAAAGAAAGTGTGGGATGCTTTAGTAAGAGGTTCAAAATAACCAAGATCCATTCTAGCTGCTGTGAATACTTTTATTAAATCTTCTGTTTTATCTTTCCAATATTCTACAAATGTATGGTCATCAGGATCTATAAAACTTTCTGATTCAAAAGCTCCACATTCTAAGTTACAACCTAAATCACAACCAAGATCACAATCTTCTTCTATTGGTTCTTCAATAATTTCACATTGATTAGATTTTTCTGAAACCCTGACTATTTGAATTATATTATCAACTTCATCAGGAAGCTTTAGAGAAGAGTTTTCTATTGTACCTACATAAAACCCTACATCCCTTGGAATATAAGCATCAATAGCTTCTAGTGCTTCCATACTCCATTCTACAAGAGAATCCTCACTGAAATCTTCCCCTCCAATATCTCTATTGAGTTTAGCTATTATTGTTTGTACAGGTACGTATTTAATCATTATAATTCTTTTATATAATTTAAAGATTTACCAGATTTTACCCTTTTAACCAACCTTCTTTTCATTTTAAGAGATGGAAAGAATTTTAGAAGTTTTATCCCTTTGGGTCTATAATGAGCTATTCTAAATGCAAATCCATCTGTCCCTTCATTAAAGTGGTAAAATAGTTTTTTAGGTTCACCTGGTTTTCTATTCTTATTGTATTTATTGGTAGTTCCCCAATCAATTGTAGATGGTTTAATATTTGTTTCAACATTAACCTCAACTTTATATTTCTGGACAAATATCTTACCAGCTCCTCTAGGTAATTTAAAGATTATTCCATCATCTATGATTTTATTAGTTATAAACTCATTAAAATCACCCACCACTTTCACATAATTCCTTTGGTTAAGTACCTTATCAGGTTTCTTTTTTAACTTGTTGTAGTATCTATATAAAGAATGAGCTGAAAATAGGTTTTTAATAACTGGAGTTACTTTAAAATCATGGTATTTAATGTTATCCATTTTTGATTTAAAATACCATTTTGGTATATAAAAACTAATCTTTTTCCCTAGCGTTGTTTTGTTCATCATTTATTTCAAAAGTTTTTAAAAAGATATTTAAAAGTTTTTCAGCAGTTAATGAAATACAAGTCTCAACCAAATCATCATCAATTGCAAATACATTTTCATAAGCTGATTTACAAATCTCTTCTATATTTGGAATTTCCTCATCTACCTTATAAGGATTATTAGTTCCTACACAACCCCCAACTTCCAATGGATCAGAGAATACTGCTTTAAGAAGTATGTAATGGAGATTATCATTGTTGTTAGTTAAATATAAATAATCACCATTTATATAAGCTTTATCATTATTTTTAGTAAACTTTGAATAGCTTACATATTTCATTGAATTAAATGTAGTGAGTGAAAATTTTTTACCCCCATCAATAGTTCCTACATAATTTATTAAATTACCATAAGAAGATTTTAAAATTGAGGGTATCTTATTAACACTTCTCCAAGTTTGACAACCTAAACTTGGGATACAGAAAGCACTTCCAATATCAACCTTTTCCATCTCAACCAATATTGATTGAAAAGAA
>CAMZNQ010000164.1 GCA_947313765.1 uncultured Sulfurovum sp. | reverse complement strand
CAATTGGGTACATTTAATTACAAAACAAGCCTTCCTCTCATTTATCAAGAGTTTGCTAGATTAAAAAATAGAATTGTAACAAAAGAGATTCATAATGGTACAAAAATTCAATATAAAGTATTTTTAGAGAGCTTTAATGATATACATGAGGCGACCATTAGATTGGGAGAGATTAGGAGCGAATACGCCCATAGTATCATAGCAAAAGGTGCATTTGTAACCAAACTACCATAATAAAGTAGATAGAATATCAAAAAAAATAGAGAGTATAGATGAATAGAATAGTAGAGATGTTAAAACTGCAACAAGAGCTAAATGATGCTACCAATGGATTTGGTTGGGAGAATGGAGTAACCAAAAATGGTAAAAATATTGATTGGAGAAGATGTATCTATCTTGAAACAGCTGAATTAGTTGACTCATATCCATGGAAACATTGGAAAAATATTGATGCCTCTCCTGATTATGAAAATATTAAAATAGAACTTGTTGATATTTGGCACTTTATTATGAGTGAAACTTTACGTATTTACAAAGTAGAATCTCTAGGTTCAATTGAAGATATTGCAAACATGGTCTGTAAAATGGAAGGCTTTGAAGAGCTTAAAGATGAGAGTAAAACAACAGAGAGCTTAAATAGTTACAAACAGATAGCTTTAATTGAAGAGATGTTGAAGATTCTATTTTGTAACTCTGATATTAATAGTTTAATTATCTCATTTTTAAATATATCTTCAAAATTAAACCTTAAACTTCCTGAACTATATAAACTATATATCGGTAAAAATATCTTAAACAGATTTAGACAAAATAACGGATATAAAGATGGTTCATACATTAAAATATGGAATGGTAGAGAAGATAATGTAGTGATGCAGACTATTTTAGATAATACAAATGATATAAAACCAGATGAGTTATATCAAAAATTAGAAGAGGCTTATCCTAAAGATTACTAATTATTAAGAAAACATTTTGTAAAAATAAATATTTTATTAAAGTAGTTTTATTTGCATTTAGATAGAATAGCATTATAAAAAATTAGATATATGGATAAAATATAATATGGACTATTTACAAATCAAGGGTGGAGCTAAATTACATGGCTCTGTTCAAATCTCAGGTGCAAAAAATTCAGCTCTTCCTGTTATTGCTTCAACAATACTTTCAGATAAACCAGTTACATTAACAAATCTTCCAAATGTTGTAGATATACGAACGCTATTAAAACTCTTAAAGATTTTAGGAGGAGAGGTTACTCATGAAAAAACAGTAGCAACCATTAACAATGGAACTATGAACTCAACGAAAGCAGTTTATGAGATTGTATCTCAAATGAGAGCATCAATTTTAGTTTTAGGTCCACTTCTAGCACGTTTTGGAGAGTGTGAAGTTAGTCTACCTGGAGGTTGTGCTATTGGTCAACGTCCAATTGATTTACACCTTAAAGCATTAGAAGCAATGGGTGCAAAAATTGAGATAAAAGGTGGATATGTGAGAGCAGAAGCACCAAATGGTCTTAAAGGTGCAAGAGTTGTATTTGATAAGATTACTGTTGGTGGAACTGAAAATATTGTTATGGCTGCATCTTTGGCTCATGGAACAACAACCATTGTAAATGCTGCAAAAGAGCCTGAAATAGTCCAACTTTGTGAAATGATAGCAGATGCAGGTGTAAAAATTGATGGTATTGGAAGTTCTGAAATTACCATTGAGGGAACAGGACAAAAACCTTTAACTTTTAAAGATGTAAAGATTATTCCAGATAGAATTGAAGCAGGTACATACCTATGTGCAGGAGCAATTACAGCATCTAAAATTACTCTTCTAAATGTAAATGCAAATCATATCCAAGCATCCATAGATAAACTTGAATCTATGGGGTGCTTTTTTGAAATAGAAGATGATAAAATTACCATTTGTGGAAAAGAGCGTTTAAAGCCTGTAAATTTAATTACTACAGAGTACCCAGGGTTTCCAACAGATATGCAGGCTCAATTTATGGCTGTAGCAACTATGGCAATTGGAGAGTCTATGGTAGAAGAGAGACTTTTTGAGAACCGTTTTATGCATGTTTCAGAGCTAAATCGTTTAGGTGCAGATATTTGGCTTAAGGGTTCAGTAGCATCAGTTAAACCAGTTGCAGAGCTATATGGTGCAGATGTAATGGCAACAGATTTACGAGCTAGTTCTGCATTGGTTCTAGCAGG
>CAMZNQ010000163.1 GCA_947313765.1 uncultured Sulfurovum sp. | reverse complement strand
TGCTTATGGGACATATTGGTGTTAAATCCCCTATCTTTGGTTATGGAAAAGAGGAGAAGATATGTGCTATGGGTGCATTAGCACAAGTGGGAATGGAGAAGTTTGCAGATAAGAAGATAGGAGAACTATCTGGTGGACAACGTCAAAGAGTTATGATTGCTCGTGCATTATGTGCGCATCCTAAAATATTAATACTTGATGAACCAACTGCTAGTATTGATATTGATGGACAGAGACTAATATATGAACTACTTAAAAATTTAAACTCCTACATGACAATTATTGTCGTTAGCCATGACATATCTATTGTAATAAAATATGCAAATAAAGTGGTACATATCAATAAAAAAATGACATATCACAATATTGAAAATCTAAAAAACAACTCTAACCATTTCTGTGAAGTAGAGATGTTTAAACTATTTAAAGAGGTAAAATAGTGGAAAATATATTAGAGGCACTCTCTTTTCCGTTTATTCAAAATGCTCTTATTGCTGGTCTTTTGGTCTCTATGGCTTCGGGGATTATTGGTTCACTTATTGTTGTAAATAGAATGGTGTTTCTAGCTGGAGGAATTGCCCATACTGCTTATGGAGGTATTGGTCTTGCTGTTTTTTTAGGTCTACCTATCTTTTTAGGTGCTTCAATATTTGCCGTTATATCTGCATTTATTATCTCAATAATAACACTCAAACATCGTGAACGAATGGATACCTTTATTGGACTTATGTGGGCTGTGGGTATGGCTGTAGGAGTAGTTCTAATTGACTTAACCAAGGGATATAATGCTGATTTTATGAGCTATCTTTTTGGTTCTATTTTAGCTGTTAGTCAAAATGACATCTACTTCATGGGAGGGCTTTTAGCAACTATTGTTTTTATCCTGACTTTTTGGTACAGAGATATTTTAGCTGTCTCTTACGATAGTGAATATGCCAATCTAAGAGGGATAAATGTTCAATTTTTCTATACACTAATATTGGTTCTATCTGCACTTACTGTGGTTGTTGCCATTAAAGTAGTTGGGCTTATCTTGGTTATTGCACTGCTTACAATCCCTGTATATATTGCTGAAAAACTCTCAAATACACTCTACATGATGATGATACTATCTGGTATTTTTTCATCTATCTTTACACTTATTGGACTATGGCTCTCTTACGAATATGATATTGCTTCTGGAGCTTCTATTATTTTAATTTCAGCACTATCTCTTTTCTTATTTTTAGGATTTAATAAAATTAAATAATTAAATATTAATTTTTATAAAATTTTAATATTAAGCTGATAAGTGATATAATCCAAATTAAATAAAATTAATATATTAGGATTTTAATTATGAAAAAAACTATATTAATACTTTTAACACTATATTCAAACTTACTTTTAGGATATGAGAAAACATACTCTTTTCTTGGAATACAAACATCTATTAGTAATTTTGACAAAACAACTACTCCTGCCATAGGTATATCATATGGAGAGCAAAATAAAGATAAAAGAACAACAATCTCATACGATTATGCAAATAGAGATTCAAACTCCTATCAAAGGCTTCTTATGCAGATAGACTCTGCCATGTTTAAGCAAGAGTTTAAAGATATGCCATTTAAACCATATATGGGGATAGCCTTTGGATTGATGCAAGATAGTAATGATAGAGGTTATCTATATGGTGTAGATACAGGTATCTCCTATGTGTTTAACAATAAAATTGACTTTGACTTAAGCTATAGATTTTTAAAAACAGCTAAATTAAAAGATATAGACAATATAAATGATTTATTATTTACAAT
>CAMZNQ010000162.1 GCA_947313765.1 uncultured Sulfurovum sp. | reverse complement strand
ATTGATGGTAGACTAAGGGAGCCTCATATCTCCATAGATATAAAAAAGATTTTAAAATATCAATTAAATAAGGAGTTAAACTCCATAATCAAAGTGGATAGAGTAAAAGAGAAAGCTAAAAGCTTTTTCAATAGTTTTTTTTTAAATTGAGTTGAGAGTCAAACTCCTACCATTTTCACTCCTTTTTTATAATAAATATTAACTATATTTATCTTTTCTAAAACTTTACTCTTTAACATCTCAGATTACATCAGCTTTTTCTCTGATGAAAAAGTTATGCTATACTTTTTTAAAATAGAAAAAAGGATTACATTGTTAAAATCTACTATAATCATATCACTCCTACTGCTACTTACAGCATGTAATGAAGAGACTACTACTCAAGAAGAGACACCTCTTGCCAACACTATTGAGATTAGTGAAGAGCAATACTTTAGAGTCGTCTCTCCTAAAAGTTGTGAACAGAGTGAAAAGAACCGATTCATCTACCAAGTAATGCATGACTCCTATCTATGGGCATCTGAAGTACCTGAACTAGACTACAAAGATAGCGACTACAACAGTTCAGAAAAGATGCTTACTACCTTAAAGAGTCCTAACGATAAATTTAGTTTTATTATAGATGCTGAAACAATACAAAACTTTTTTGAAGAGGGGAAAAATAACGATATGGGTATTGGGTTAACGGTTGCTAAACTTGATGCTACCAACTATGCCTTAGTGGTAAAATTTGTTTATCCTAACTCTCCTGCCGATAAAAAAGGGGTTAAAAGAGGAGATGTCATTAAATTGGTAGAGAATCTAGCCATTACAGAGGAGAGTTTTGATGAGGTTGTGAATATTTTAGAGACATACCCAACCATTGAATTCACTTTTTTAGAGCCAAGTAGTGGTAAACTCACCAAAAAAAGTATTACTAAAAAAAGTTACGACATTCAAACCATTCTCTATAGTAATACTTTTGTTAACAGTAATCAAAGTAAAATAGTTGGCTATTTTGTCTTTCAAGATTTTATTCAAAATGCCAATGGTGAGATTGACACTCTTTTCAAACAATTTAAACGTAATGGTATCAATGAGTTAATCTTAGACTTAAGATACAATGGAGGAGGAGCTATTAATGTAGCAAACCATTTAGCATCACTCATTGGTGGAAATAATGTGGCTGAAAATATCTTCAATCAAACCCTTTTGAATGAAACATATAACTATTATAATGAGGTAAGCTATTTTGAGAAGCCACTGCCCAACGCACTAAATTTAGACAGAGTTTTTGTCATTACCACCGAATCAACCTGCTCTTCTAGTGAACTGGTTATCAATTCTCTTAAAGCTTCTGCCAATCATATGGAGATAATTCAAATAGGCAATACAACTTGTGGAAAACCTTACGGATATATGGGTGCAGGACTCTTTTGTGACAAAGCACTCTATGCGATTAACATGGAGAGTAAAAATGGTGACAATGAGGGGGGCTATGTCAATGGGATTATCCCAACTTGTCAAGCCCAAGACAACTATTTTAAAAGTTTTGGAGATACCCAAGAGAACTCTTTAGCCGTGGCACTTAATTATATTCAGACCAATAGATGTAGCACCTCATCCCAATCAAATAAACAGGAAAAAGTAAAACTACAGAGTAAATTAAAACTACCACAAGATGGATTTAAAAGGATTATGAATGCCTACTAAAAACAGACTATTTTTATTGGGGATAATGGCTCTTTTTATGGGTGCATGTAGTAGCTCTTTAAAACCAGAACCCTCTCTACTTAGTAAAGAGAGAACCCATGGTTGTCAAGAGGAGCTAGAGAAGAGCATTGCAACACTTATTCATGCTCAAAAAATTCATCTATCGAATGATGTTTTTTCTAAAAATTCCTATCTCTATTTGACCAATCAAAAGATGAATATTTTTGGTCAATCACGCATTATCAATGATATAACTGGACGTAAAAAAATTCTTTTATACAAAAATAGCAACAGATTATATATTGCAACCGTCAATAATAAAGAAGAGATTTTAAAATCAAAAGAGTTAAAAAGTTGTCAAACTAGCTATTAATAATGTTATAATCATAAAAAATGAGTAGATAATTATGGAAAGATTAATAGTGAGAAACAACTGATTGCTATTATGGAACTTTTTCAAAAATATATATCAAAAATAGAGAAAGAGGAAAAATGAGTATTTTAAGAAAAAGTATTATGGTCGTAATTGGTTTAAGTTTTATTGGTTGTGGAGAGGTTAATAATTCTATTATTTCTAATAATTTAAGTGGTAACCAAGAGGATAAAGTTAGTTATAGTGAAAAGTTTATTAATAGAGATAACTGTAATCAGATTATAGATAATCAATTCATAAAAATCTGTTATGATTACGGGTTAAAAGCAACAAAAGCTGTATCTTATACGCTTGATGGAGACTTGGTAAATGAGACAAACATTAATAAAAGACCATCATTTTATGTAGAAAAATCACTTGAACCTAAATATAGAATATCTACAACAGATTACACAAATTCAGGTTATGATAGGGGACATATGGCTCCTGATGCCTCATTTGATTGGAGTGAAGAGAGTTTAAAAGCAGTATACACTTTAGCAAATATTATTCCCCAAGCTCCTCAAGTAAATAGAAATAGTTGGGCTGATTTGGAAAAATATGTTAGAGATAAAGCAGTAGAATTAGGCGAAGTTGATGTGGTAAATGTTGTAAAGTATGGACAACGTTCTAGTAGAATGGGAGAAAATAAAATGGCAATATCAAAAGGCTATTATAAGATTCTATATAATGAATCAGACTCTTATGAGGAGTGTTTTTATTATAGCAATAAACTAGGAGTTTCTACTACTTCAGATACTGTTGAACAACATAAAGTTGAATGTTCTACTGTTACTAATTGATACTCCACCCCATTAATGAGGTGGTTTTACTCTAGGGTTTAACTCTCTCAATCTTATACTTTTTTAACGTTGATTTTAACTCTATTTAAATTCTCATGTTTTTTAGTAAATAAAAATTTCAATAACTCTATAAACATTTTTTTCCTTTATTAATTTTAGTTTAAAAAAATATTTTACTTTAATTAATTAAAAAAGTCAAGAGTAAATTGTTCTAATTTCCGATAAAAAGTAAGAGTTTGTGGTATTTAAGTGTGAGTATCAAGATAAGTATCTGACCAATATTTAGTACGTTGAGAAACGTACTATTAAAGGTTAATGTAAAACCAACTCTAAGAAAGTTTCTGATTTAAGAGATGCTCCACCTACTAAGACACCATCTACATTCTCTATGGCAGATATTTCAGCAATATTTGCACCCTTTACACTTCCACCATATAGAAGAGGTCTATCTACAACTTTTTTTAGTCTATTGTGAGTCTCTGTAATCTCCTCTACTGATGCTGTTCGTCCTGTTCCTATTGCCCAGATTGGTTCATAGGCAACCATGAAGTTCTCATAAGTTGTATCAATACCCTCAAATTGAGAGATTAAATGCTCCATAACTATCTCTATGCCTTTCTCTCGTACCTCTAAAGACTCTCCGATACAGTATATAATCTTAAAGCCTTGCTCTTTAAAAAACTCAAATTTTTTAGCTACCTGCTCTTGTGATTCGCCTATAATATCTCGTCTTTCACTATGACCAATTAAGATTGTATCTATGTTAAACTCTCTTAACTGCTCCAAACCAACCTCTCCTGTAAATGCACCACTCTCAAAAGGATAAGCATTTTGAGTACCTACTGTAAAGTCTGAACTATTATATTCATCTAGTGCTGTTAATGGTGGAAAGATATATATCTCATCATTTGGATTTTTATCTAAAAGTAACTTCATTTGAAGTTTACCAAGATACTCTCTTGTTGATTGTCTTGTATGATTTGTTTTAAAATTTGCTGCGTATATCAAATATTTTACCTTTTTGTTTAACTAAATATCAAGCTTTTAGAGCTTCTATGCCTGGTAGGGTTTTCCCCTCCATAAGGTTTAGACTTGCTCCACCACCTGTACTTACAAATGTTATCTCTTCAACATCTCCTGCTCTTAGAGCAACATCTGCAGTATCTCCACCACCAACAATTGTTGTAGCATTTGCATCTGCAATATTGTGTGACATTTTTAAGCTTCCTTTTGCATACTTATCCATCTCATAAACACCCATTGGTCCATTCCAAATAATGGTTTGAGCATCAGCTAGAACAGTTCTAAATAGACGAGTAGATGCTGGACCTATGTCTAATCCCATCCAAGTTTCAGGAATCTCTTGAGTTGTAACATATTTGCTTGGAACAGTATCTGAAAATTCAGGAGCAACAATAACATCAATAGGTAAATAGAACTTTACACCTTTTTTTCTAGCTTTTATCATAACTGTTCTTGCTTCATCCAATAGTTCATCTTCAACTAATGATTTACCAATCTCATACCCTTGGGCCTTTAGAAATGTAAATGCCATTCCTCCACCAATGATTACCTTATCTACTTTATCAAGAAGTTGTCTAAGGGCTTCTAGTTTTCCTGAAACTTTAGAACCACCAACAACAGCAACAAATGGACGAATTGGATTCTCTAGTGTTTTTTGAAAAAAGTTTACCTCTTTAGTTAAAAGAAAACCTGCTCCTCTATGTTCTCTATCAAAGAGTCTAGCCATTGCATCAATAGAGGCATGGGCTCTATGACAAGCACCAAATGCATCATTTATATATATATCAACCATAGAGGCTAGTTTTTTTGCAAACTCAATATCATTCTTAGTCTCACCTGCTTCATATCTAAGATTTTCTAAAAGAAGTATATCTCCCGATTTTAACTCTTTTGCTTTTTGGATTGTCTCATCTCCAACAACATCTGAAGCAATCGTTATCTCATCAG
>CAMZNQ010000161.1 GCA_947313765.1 uncultured Sulfurovum sp. | reverse complement strand
TTGGTAATCTCCCACCACTAGCAGAACAAATTTGTTTAGCCTCTTTCCAAGGGGCTTTACAAACTCCTTTATAAAGTTTTCCTCCATTCGCTCTACAGACACTATCTTGTGGGGTTATCCATTTTGAAGCTGAAACAACTTGAATGGGTTTTGGTGTAGGTGCAGGTATTGGAGGCACATACCCACCTTTTAAAACTATTTGAGGCAATAGCTTAGAGTAAACCTCTGGTATCTGCTTGTAGGAACTTTTCTTTGCTACTACACGAGAGATGTTATCGCCTATATCTTTGATGTACTGATTTGGTTTGTTGATGTTCTCTATGAGGGCATTGATAAACTTTGCATTGTCATTGGCTACTTTTCCTGCTTCGGTGGCATAGACTAACATTGTGCCAATTGGCTTTTCTAGTGGTTGACCTAAACCCTTTGTGCCACCTTTTGCTCCTGTGGGTACGTCTCTACACGCATCTAAAAAGAGTAGGTTTACTTTGTTTCTTGCTTCTTTTAGTTTCTCTAACATTTGGTTGATGTTCAGTGCATTGTATTTGATTTTGAGTCTCTTTTGTGTGTCCACATTGGTCGGCACTAAATAACCTTGATAGTCCACTTGACAACCGTGACCTGTGTAGTATAAGAACCCAATGGTATTAGAGTTTTTAGCCAAACGGTTTTTTTTCTTTTTTATAGCATTTTCTAGGTTTTCAGAGTTTAGGTTTGTCTCTATCTCTACCTTAAAACCTACATCTTCCACTGATTTTTTTAAGCGTTTTAATTTATACATTGGATTGTCTAAGTTACTAATATGTTGATATTTATGGTTTCCTATCAACAAAGCTTCTCTTGGTTCAGCAGACAATAAACTGCTTAGTAATCCCAATAAAATAATGAATCGCATTCTTTTCCTTTAAATGTTTATCTAAACTATTATACTAAGCAAAGATGATTTTTCCCCTAGAAAAATTTGTATTTTTTTAGAAATAGAAATTGAGAAGAGGACTAAGGATTGTTAATAATGATATTTACACGAGACAATATATAAAGCATCATTCTCTATTTCATAGACAAGTCTATGTTCATCGGTAACTCTTCGTGACCAACACCCTTGAAGTTCATATTTAAGAGGTTCAGGTTTGCCAATGCCTTCAAAGGGGTCTCTTTTTATATCTTTAATGAGACTGTTTATCTTTTTGAGTACCTTTTTATCGGTCGATTGCCAACTTAGATACTCCTCCCAAGATTTATCACTCCAAATAAGTCTCATTCTAGCAACTCTCTCTCAAAGCCTCTTCCTTTTCGTAACTGCTCCAATGATTCTAATAGATGTTTTCGGTTTGCAAGAGAACGCAAAAGGTAATTGGTCTCTTTTAGTCCATTATATTCATCAAGAGAGATAACAACAACACTCTCTCTTCCTTTTCTATGAATAATTATCTCCTCATTATCTTCATAAACGCTCTCAAACATCTCTTTAATATTGTTTCGAGCTTCCGTTAAACTTAGAACTTGCATCTTTAATCCTTACTCTTTAATGTACACTATTATGACATGTTTAAAGTAAAATTGGCTTAAAATTAAACCTACCATGAAACTCATCTTTCCCCTATTTTGTTTTAGAAAATTATTGTAAAATAGATTTTAAAGAAAAAGAGGGAGAGAAAATGCAAAAAGTATGGAAACTCTACGCCATTGCCATTGAAATCATGGAAAAACTCTGTACCAACAAGTGTCAACATATCAGTTTTGACCTCATAGAGGAGTGTCAAGACTACATTAAGCAACGACTTGAAAAGAGTGATTTTCAAGCTCTAAAAAATTATGACCCCACCAAAGGGGCAAAAGAGAGTAGCTACCTGCACATGCTCATAAGTAGTAGAATTATAGATTTTTTCAATTCTGCAAAAAAAAATAGGGAAATCTCTTCTGAAATTAGTATAAGTAACAGCTACACGCTAGAAGATGAAGTAGATGATTACAGTGAAGTGCTAGAAACTCTTCTTGAAACATTAAGTTATGAAGAGCAGACTTATCTACAGTACCGTTACAACGATGAACTAAGCTATAAAGAGATAGGCAACATATTTGGAATCACGCACAAACAAGCTTCTAAAAAAGTAGAAAATATACAAATTAAACTAAAACGAAAACTAGCAAAATCAGACTATAGTTTAGAGGACATACTATGAAAAAGATAGCATCATTATTAAAAGATAGAGCGTTCACAGAGCATTTAGATGAGATGCAACTGGCTCTTTTTAGAGAAAACAGACTAGATGAAGAAGAGAGAGAAGAGGTATTTAAACACCTAAGCCAATGTAAACGGTGTAGAGATGTTCTAAAAGTAGCTTCAGAGATAAGAGAAGAGCAACAAAAACTAAAAACTGCTAACAACATAGACTACAAACCAACACTCAAAAAGTTGGGGGTGGTTGCCTCTTTTGCCATTATCTTTTTTACTACACCAAAACTTGACCATCAATTTGATGCCCCTGTGTTTAAAGGTTTTGTGGAGGAGAAGAGTCTAATAGATGAGACCATTGAGTATTGGGAAAAGCTGTTTGAGAAGATATTAAACTTCTTGCAAAACTAGGAACCGATGGCTTTAGCCTCGTTATATTCGGGACTAAAGTCTCCGATTCCAAGGAGTTTTACAAGATGTCTATAAAAAACAAATAACCAAAACAACCACTACAAAAATATATTTAACGGAGAAGTTATGCAAAAAACCATACTACTCTCATTGGCACTTAGTACACTACTGCTACAAGCTGATGAGTTGTCAGATTTAAAAAATAGAGTTA
>CAMZNQ010000160.1 GCA_947313765.1 uncultured Sulfurovum sp. | reverse complement strand
AATCATCATTTTCATTAATGGTTAGTTCATTGGTCTCATCATTATATTCACAATTAAATCTAGGAGAAACATTAAACCCCTGCTTGTGGATATTTTTATAATCTTCTACCCATAGATATACCAATTCCATCATTTCCCTTTTAAATCATAAAAACATTATATCACAAAACCCGTAGGTCGGGGTCTCCGTACCCCGACATTTATTAACATTAAAATTTATTGTCGGGGTGAGGATACCCCGACCTACTTAAGTTAATTTGTTGAATTTTATCATAAAGTGATATAATTTTGCCCATGAGACAAATTGATATTTCACAAGTTGCAAAACTCCCGACTATTTACGGAACATTTAACATACAAGCCTTTAAAGAGGGTCATAGAGAGCATCTTGCAATCTATACAGATAATTTAAGTGATAACCCCATTGTTAGAGTACATTCAGAGTGTTTAACAGGAGATGCTTTAGCTTCAAAAAAGTGTGATTGTGGAGAGCAGTTAGCATTTTCTCAAGAACTTATTGCCTTACAAGGTGGAATGATAATATATCATCGTCAAGAGGGTAGAAATATTGGACTTTTAGGAAAAGTAAATGCCTATGCATTGCAAGATAAAGGTCTTGATACAGTAGAGGCAAATCATCAGTTAGGATTTAAGGCAGATGAGAGAACCTATGAGATAGTTGAGTATATATTGGACTATTTTGGTATTAAAAAGATTCAGCTATTAACCAATAATCCTACTAAAATAGAGTCACTAAAAAATGTAGAGATTACACAGCGTATACCAATAAAGATAGAACCAAATAGTTACAATAGAGACTATTTAAGAGTTAAAAAAGAGCAGATGGGACATATATTATAGCATGGAAGAGAGATTTAAAAAGTTTACAGAGATACTTTTAGAGTGGAATAAGATACACAACCTAACAGGAGCAAAAAGTTCATTGGAGGTAGAGAAAAACATTGATGATTCTCTATTTCCTACAACTTTCATAGATAAACCAAGTTCTATTTTAGATGTTGGAACTGGTGCAGGTTTTCCTGGAATGATATTGGCAATTGCTTATCCGGATGTAAGAACAGTTCTTTGTGAACCAAGAAAAAAACGTGCCTATTTTTTAAAGTATGTAGCTATGGAGCTAGAGCTTTCTAATGTAGAGGTAGCTAAGAAAAGGGTAGAGGATTATAGCTCTGAACCGTTTGGATTGATAAGTTCACGAGCAGTTACAGATACAAATATGCTTTTAAATTTAACTAAACATCTACAGAAAAAAGAGACACAATATCTCTTCTATAAAGGAAGTCATCTATTTTCTGAACTAGAGAGTATTGATTTAAAATTAGATTATGATATTATTGAGAAAAACAAGAGAAATTATCTCTATATAAAAAAGGTTTTATAGAATGTTATTAAGAGTCATTTTACTAATTATTATTGGAGTTGCAATATATAGATTTTTTGGTGGAAAAGTTCCATTTTTAGATAAAAAAGAGAAGAGTGAAGTTGAGAAAGATTTTGGAAATAGTATCCAAGGTACTTCAAAATGTGCCTATTGTGGAGTCTATATGACAGAAGATGATGCACTTATATATCAAAGAAAAGCCTACTGCTCTAATGAGTGTTTAGAGAACCATAAAAAGGAGAAATAGTCTGTGAAGATTTTTGGACACCCTTGGATAGAGACAGAGAAGTTTTATCTAGTTGAGAATATAGAAGAGATAAAAAAAACAGCTCCAAATGTTACATTGGAAATAGAAAAATTTAATAGAGAGTTGATGAGGTATTGTCAAAAAAACTCTTTAAATTATATGGTTAATGTAGAGAGCATTAAAGAAGCAATATTCGCAAATCTATTAGGTGCAAAATATATAAAAGCCTCTAAAGAGTTAGCTAAAGAGTTAATGCCTATTGCTCAAAATTATCTATTTGATTCTCAAATTTTAGGAGTCATATCTGAAGATTTAGAGATAGAGGAGTTAGCAAAATCAAATGTAGATGGAGTATGTTTTAAGTAACTACTCTTTTTATATCTCTATCTAGTTGAGTAGTTACCTCATAAGATATTGTCTCTAGTTGCTCTCCTGCTTTTAGGGCATCATCAAATATACAGACTTCATCTTTGCTACTCTCTAAGATAATGTAGTCCATAGATACACGTCCTAAAATTGGTAGTCCATCGGATGTAATAAATCTTTTTAGAGAGTTACTTCTCATCCAACCATCTCCATAACCTAAATCATAAGTTGATATAGTCATATCTTTAGGGGCAATAAACTCTCCACCATATCCAACTCGTTGACCCTTTTTTAATTCTCTTGTTGCAACTCTCTTTGCCCATAGAGATAGAACAGGCTTTAGTTTTATAGTTTCATATATTGAAGGTAGATGTGAATATCCATAAGCTCCAATACCTAGACGGATAATACTCTCTTTGTTACATGGTAGGCGTAATGAGGTGGCAGAGTTAAAAGAGTGAAAACGAAGATTTTTAAAGTTGTTATTGTTGTATAAGATGGTCACATCTACAGCTTTTTGAAAGTTTTTCTGTTGCCAAAATAGTTCACTACTTAGCTCATCTGCTGAACGGTTATGACTCATTACTCCCATTAGGTTAAGTTCTCTCTTCCCTATTAGTTTAATTGCCTCTTCTATCTCCTCCATAGCAACACCATTACGGTGCATCCCTGTATCTACCTTTAACTCCACATTTGAGCCTTTTTGAGCTAAAGTTATATCCTCCATAGAGTTTAAAGCAAAGGATAGTGAGTCATCTTTAACAGCTTTGTCCCCTAAAATTAGAATATGTTTAAAATAGGGTTTAATAAGTTTTGCCTCTTTGTAGGTACGCACAACAGCTTGAGTAAGTCCAAACTCTTGTGAGAGTTGTGCCATGAGTTCTAAACCGTGACCATACGCGTTATCTTTAAGAACAATAGCTATATTATCTTTTGAACCAGTTCTATTTGTAAATTGTGATAGATTATGAAAAAAATTTTGTTTGTTTATTTTAATGAATGCCATGGGGGGATTATAGCTAAAATGAGCTTTTATTTTAAGAGCTTTTGTTAATATAATATTTTATAAATAAATTAATATCTTAAAATTATAAAATATTAAGTATAGTATCTATATGAGTTTAGTATAATTTTTAATGCAGATATTGAAAGAGATAGCTAATATTGAAGATAGATATATAGATAAAGAGGAAAGTATTTCTAATTTTAATATATTTTCTATTTTAAGAAAAGAGAGTGATGAGGTTAATCTACACTCTAAATTTATATTTGAACTATTAAATCCCGAAGGTAGTCATGGAAAAAACTCTCTTTTTTTTTTTTTTTTTTTAGATGAAATTGGTTTAGATATTGGTGTTGAGGAAAAAGTTTTTAGAGAGAGGTATAATATTGATATTCTTATTGAAAGCTCGAAAGAGGTTATTATTGTAGAGAATAAAATTTTAACTCAAGACCACTCATCTCAACTTAGTCGTTATTTTAAAATTATTAAAAACAGAGGCTATAAAGAGAGAGATATTAAAATAGTATATTTAACTCTATTTGGAACACCACCGATTGAGAAAGATATGCAAAGGATAGTTTTAAATATATCATATAGAGATAATATTGTAAATTGGATATTAAAATCAATTGAGGCAGTTAGTGATATTCCTGCGTTAAAAGAGGTTTTAGTTCAATATTTATCTCTTGTTAAAAAGATTACAAATCAATCTAAAGAGAGAGAATATATTTTGGAAGTAAAAGAGTTTCTACTAAAAGAGAATAATCTTAAAAGAGTAATATCTATTTTCCCTGCTATTGAAGAGGCAAAAGTTGAGATACAGTTTGTTTTTTGGAAAAATCTTTTATCAAAATTGTATCCTTACTATGATTTTAAGTTCTATAATAGTAACGGAGATAAAGGTTTAAAAGAGAGTATATATCGTTATTACAGACTTAAAAAAAATATTAAAGATTTTGGAATTGAATATAAGGTAGAGGAGAATCTATATTTTTTTGTAGAGTTAAGAGATAATATCTATTATGGATTCTACTTTTATGATGATATCGTTGAAGATTCTAAAAAAGAGATTTTAGATAATTTAGATATGGGGCTTATTAACGAGGGGAATATATATTGGAAATATCCTTATAAAAAATTAAATTTTAGAGCTTTTAATCATCAAAATATATTTGACCTTATTGATGAAGAGAGACGTAATATATATATATCAGAAATATCTAATGAGATTATACAATTAATTTCAAATTATAATAAAGGATTATTATGTTTAGAACAGTAGTATTAATTTTAGCTATATCATCATCGTTATATTCAATGAGCCTATCTTTAGTTAAAACAGCTCCTAAAGAGAAAATAGGGTGTATAAAGGGGATAGGATTTAAGAGATTACAATCTATTTTAGAATATAGAAAAGAGCATAATCTAACCTCTTTAGAGGAGTTGCTATATGTAAAAGGGATAGGAGTAGCTATATTGAACAATATAAATGAGGATAAGATTAAAAAAAGTTGTAAATTAGATAGAAAAGATGATAGAAGAAATATTAGGAAAAAATCTATTTCAGCAGAGTAAGTTGATTTAAAATCAAAGTCTATTTTAGTTAAAATACTCTATTTTTAATAGGATAAAGTATGAAACACCTACCCCCAGAGTGGCAAAAGCAAAGA
>CAMZNQ010000159.1 GCA_947313765.1 uncultured Sulfurovum sp. | reverse complement strand
AATAAGCGTAGATGGTATGAAACATCTATAACTGTTTATAGTCTTAATGGGTATCTTTTTGCTGTTCGTTCTATAACGAATTTATATAATGAGAATGGTGATTGGATGTCCTGTTATTATACATTAGAATTTAGTGAAGCGGAAGCCTTCACCACAATTTCTTATAAAATTAAAAATCAAAAAAATGGGTGAATTAGAGAAAGTTTTAGCAAAATTTCCATCAAACAATGAATCTTTCATTAACCCTATTACAGGAGAGGGTGAAAGAATCTTAACATCTAAAGATGATTACAAGGTACTCTTTGTAATTGATCTTGATACTGCAACACCAGAAGATTTTGTTGAACTTTCTGAACACGTAAGTGAGCTCAGAAGTAATCACAAGGTAATTGATTTTGATTTTGAAATTGATCACTACGGGAGAAAATCTTTAACCCTTTTACAATTAATTTCACCTAAATTATAAGTTATGGGAATGTATACAGAATTAATTTTTGGAGCTCAATTAAAAGAGGATACTCCAAAAGATGTAATAAATACTATTAAGTATTTGTTAGATGAAATAGATGAAATGGATAATCTATTATTTCCAAAGAATAGAAATCCCTTTAATAGGTCAAGTTATTATTTTGGAGTAAACAGACCACTTTCAAAATTTTATTTTGATGAAATTGCTAAAACCTATATTTTGACCACTAGATCCAATATTAAAAATTACAATGCAGAAATAGAATCTTTTTTAAATTGGATTAAACCATATATACAATATGGAAGTGGAAAAAGGGATATGTATGCTATTGTCACTTATGAAGAAGGTGATCCTGAAATACATTACTTAAATTAAAATTAAAAGAGCTCTGTTAAAGTTAACAGAGCTCTTTTTAAAAATGGCTTACTAAAAATTTTCTGTGACCTATAATTCTTCTAGAATCTTTCTAAAGTTTTTAATATCCTCCTTCTCTTCCTTTTTAGGATAAAATCCCATCTCCTTAAGAGAAGCTCTAACTTTCTTTTTATCACCATTAAACTTAGTAAGAAGTTTCATTCTCATTTTAGCTCTCTTCATCTTCAACTCATTTTCTAACTTATTAAGTTTATTCATAAATAGTTTATCAAAAATCCCTTTTTCATACTGTTTATCAGATGGTGCTTTTAACCCTAATGTTGGGGAAGCTAACTTATGCTCATAAATTGCTGTATTAATTGTACCTCTAAAAGCTGGTGGAATAAATGTTTTAGAAAAGGAGTTAAAGAATTTACTCTGACCAACATTAGATCCTGACATAATTGTATCATCCCCACTTATTACACCTTCAAAGGATGTTATTGTTTTACTTACATTACTGAAGAAAGTTACAATAGCTGTATCTGAAAGAGTGGTTCTTAATGCAAAAGGGTTAGAATACATTGCAGATTGTGATGATAATTGTAATAGTTTATTTGCTAAATAATTATGAGTTCTTCTCTTCATCCCTTCTTTATCATCATCATCCCATCCAACTGCTTTAACAAGAATGAATAATGCAAACATCATAAATAGTTGAGAAAGGCTTTGCATATTAGATTCAAAATTATAAATATCAGTTTGAGTTAACCTTCCTAAATTATCCTTATTAAATTTATTGAAAGCTTCTCTAGTAAGTGTATGAGAATTGTACTTTTTCCTTAACTTTTTACTTGGAATCACAGTTGTTGTCATCCCAATCATTTTAAGAAAGATTATTTTACTTTCAAGCAAAAGCTGTCTAGCAAATCCAGAGGTAGTTTGGATTCCAAATTCTGTTTTACCTAAAACATTACCCCCACTAACCTTAGCAGCTACCGCTAGAGACATTATTGTACCTGATGCTATACCAAGTAAGGGTGATGTGATTATCGCCCCTGAGAGTCCTAATAATAGAGCTTGAGAGGGTGTTATACTTCTTAATTTACCTTTATTAAAAGCTACATTACCTTTTGTATTATAACTTGCTCTAATATCCCTTTGAGCTGTACCTAACCAAACATACATCATTCTAGGTAGCCAGTTCTTGTACATAATTGCAGGAGCTCCTACTGTATTCTTGATAAGAATACTATCATTAGCTCCGTATAATCCATGACCATCTGTAATAGCTTTATTTATCCAACTTTTCAAATCAGAATACTGTTCCCCATCTTTTAACTCAAAGTTTTTAACATTCTCTTCTGTTTTGAAATCCTCCTTTAACTCAAGAACTAAAGTTCCATCAGGTTTCTCAGTTCTTTGAAGAGCATCAAATAGGTTACTTTTATTTCTATTTTTATCATAAACATCAAAATTCTTCATCATAGCAACCATTAAAGGGATTTGGTTTAGATATTCAACTTGTTCAGTTATAAAGAAAGGGTGGGTTACTTTCTTATACCTTTCTCTTTTTTTATTAGCTTCAGCTCTTTGAATTTCATTAGCTCCATTTTGAAACATATCATAAGAATCTATAAGCTGTAAAGCTTTCCAAGCATCTTCACTAACCATCCCTTGTGGAAGGGTTTTAGCTTTCATTATATCCTGTGGAGTTACAATCATTAAATCCTCTGGTGGGATTCCTAATCTAATCGCATTAGTATGGTTTGAGATCTGACCTTCAATAAGGTTAGTTGCACCAGAGTTTAAATTCCAACCAAGTGCCATGGTTCTTAAATAATACATAGCACCTTGCACTATATCAGTCCCACTTACCATACTTCCTATTGAATCTAAATCTTCCTTTAATTTCTCGTATAAGTTAATTACACCTTTTTCTTCCTCTGTAAGTTTATTGGTTGGTTTACCCTTAAGTTTTTCATAAATTATCTCCATTTCATCAAGCTGCTTTTGAAGATTTTTTGTTTCATCTTTTTCAGCACTAGTTTTTATTTTCCTAACTTTAGGTATTAACCAATCCATCTTAAACTTCTTAGCCAGAACTTCAAGTTTTGTTTTAGGAGTCTCTTTTTGAAGAAATAAAGCTTTCTCTTTAGGAGAGAAATCTCCTAAAACCACATTATTAAACCATGATTCACTTTGAGTTAATCTTCTTTGAGATGTTTTATTTGCAAGTATGTTATCTGCTGAAACTTTATCTCCATACATATCAGTCTCTTTAAGTTTAATTTGAGAATAATGGTTCTGAAGAAAGGTTAAAGTAGGTAGTGCATCATCTCTAAATTTATAATCTTGAGCTAAAGATACCATAGTATGGAGAATCTTTGGTAAATCATAACTACTTTCTAAAGCTAATTGATTTTCTGCTGCAAAACTTATAGCAGTTTCAAATTTATCTGCTGTTGAACCTTCAAATCTTTTTAAACTAGTATTATGTTTAGCAAGAACTTCATTTAAAAATTCTGTACCAATCTTTCTATCAACTGCTTTGAAAGATGAAATCACTTTCCCCTGCTTCCTACTAGCAATAATAAATAATTCAGATTTAAGAATATCCTTTCTTCTTTCAATTTTTCTTCTATTCTTTTTTATAAAAGCTGGATTAATCTTATAAGTTTTTCTACCCTTTGAATCAACATGAGCATAACTCACTTCATTAGCTCTTTTAAATGTGATCTTCTTTTTAAAATTATCCATAGATCTAGTAAAATAATTCTTAGTAAAAGCATCTAAAGAACTTTTACCAGAATGGATCATATCTGAAAAGAGTTGTTCTGTATAAATGATCTGACCATCTATAAGTTTATCTCTTTCATGTTTAGGCATCATAGATTCAAACAGATCCCAAGCACCTTTAAAATCATTAAATACACTAGTTAATACATCATCATTATGAATTGTCTGATATTGTTCACTATAATACCTACCTTCTTTAGGTATAGTAATATTAAACCTAGAGTTTAACCAAGAGTTATTATAAGTTTTTACAGGGGTTTTAATTGGTTTACCTTGATGTTTTGTCTCAAAAAAGAATTGTGTGAATATTGGATTATTATTAAATTCAAATTCATAAAGTAAATCAGAAGTTTTTTGAGTAAATGGTTTACCAGCTTTTGCTAATCTAATATCCTCTTCAGTAAGCGTATTTTCATGGAAAGCTTTTCTTTCTTCTAAAAACTCATTAATCTTTATACTAACATCTTTCTTTATTTTTTCATACCCATTAGCAGTTAATTTTGTTTTCAATCTATTGATATAATCATTCTTATGGTTATCATCATTAAGCTTACTAAAAAATTTCTGTAACTTATGACCACCCCCAAGATTTTTATTACCAAAATATTGATTCATTGCAGAGGTGTATTTCACCAATTCCTTATACATATCATCCTCTATTAAATATGCAGGTTGAATATGTTCAATCAATCTATTCATAGAATTACTAAAATCTCTATAAGCAACTCTTTTAGCTTCTTTTCTAGCTCTAGGATCTCTTTTTAATTTAGAGTTGTTTAGTTTCTTTTCAAAACTCTTATATAATTTTTCTCTTTCTTTATAAAACCCTTGGTTAAACATACTAACCATTCTCATTCCCTTTTCATCTATTTTAAGGAAGAGTTTCTGATAGTCAATCTTATTTACACCAAGTTTAGTTTTTAAACTATATTTCTTTGCTAATTCTGG
>CAMZNQ010000158.1 GCA_947313765.1 uncultured Sulfurovum sp. | reverse complement strand
ATAGAGCTCTAAAAATATCTCCCAATAATTATCATATTTTATATCAATTAGGAGTAGGGCAGTTTCTATTAGAAGATTTTAAAAGTGCATCTGTAAGCTTTAGAAAATCCTTCATAAATGGTAAAAACTTACATTCCCCACCCCACTTCCCAAAAAGGGATAATAAAGAAAATATGCTAAAATAAGCTCTAAAAAAGCTATGAGAGAATATAAAACACAAACAATAGAACATTTAGGATTAGTCTCATCGATGATTGATGAGTTAGGGATTGTTGATACTATAGATAACGCAATAAAACAAGATAAAAATGAGAGAAGAGTAACTATTGGAGAGGCAGTAAAGGCAATGATACTTAATGGATTGGGATTTGTTAATCGCCAACTATACTTAGTACCTCAATTCTTTGAAAATAAACCATTAGAGCTATTAATAAAAAAAGGAATTGAGCCAAATAATCTTAATGATAGTGTATTAGGTAGAGCATTAGATTCACTTTATGATTATGGCGTTACTCCACTATTTTCGCAAATTTCAACAAAAGCATTTGAAAATTTAGATTTGATTGTAAAATATAGTCATTTAGACTCTACAGCAATTCATGTAGATGGGAAATATAACTCAAATGAAGAGGCAAAAGAGGGAGTAGTACATATTACCAAAGGATATAGTAAAGACCATAGACCAGATTTAAATCAAGTTATGTTAGAGATGATATGTGAGAATTCACATGGAATTCCTTTAGCAATGAGAGCTTTAGATGGAAATAGTTCAGATAAAATAAGCTTTGAGAAAATGGTAGTTGACCATATTGAAGCCCTAAATAATACCACTACAGGAGTAGTTGTGGCAGATAGTGCTATCTATACAGCTGATAATATTGCCTCATTTAAAACCAATAATATAAAGTGGATAACAAGAGTACCAAACCAGATTAAAGCAACTAAGGAACTAATTGAATCATTATCAATAGATAGAATGACTTCCCATTCAAAAGATGATAGATATAGCTATATTTCACTAGGAAACAGTTATGCAAATGTAAATCAGCAATGGATAGTAGTTCATTCAACTCCAGCTAAAGAGAGAGCAAAAAAGAGTGTTTCAAAAAAACTTGATAAACTTGTAGATAAAGAGATTAAAGAGTTTGAAGCATTAAAATCTATGATGTTTGCTTGTGGAAATGATGCAAATAGAGCCTATGAAAAATTGGTAAAAAAGTTCTCTTTACTTGAACCAGTAGATGTAAAGATAGTTAAACATAAACGATATAAAAAAGCAGGAAAACCAAGCAAAAAAGAGGCTGATTTTTATGAATATGGAATTGAAGCAGATTATAGTTTTAAAATTGATAGATATCATCAAGAAGTTTGGAAAAAATCTATTTTCATTTTAGCCTCTAATGACCTAAATATAGACCCTGAAGAGATTATTGATGTTTATAAAAATCAGTTTGTAGTTGAAAGAGGCTTTCGTTTTATTAAAAGCCCTGAATTCTTGGCTGATTCTCTCTATCTAAAAAAACCTGAAAGGATAGAAGCATTACTTTTTATTATGACACTATGTTTAATGGTTTATGCTTCTTTAGAGTATAAAATTCGAACTTCTCTCAAAGATAAAGATGAATTTTTTATCGACCAAAAAGGCAAACTTACTCAAACTCCTACTACCCGTTGGGTCTTTCAAACCTTTATTGATATTCATATTCTCTCTATTGGAGATAGCGAGCAAATTATTATGAATTTGAAAGAGTATCATCATACTTTACTTAGGGTTTTAGGAAAGAATTATCAAATTAATTATTTACTGCTTTAGGGGTGGGGAATGGCAG
>CAMZNQ010000157.1 GCA_947313765.1 uncultured Sulfurovum sp. | reverse complement strand
CATACAGGAATAATCACAGCTGTTATAAAGGTAACAGCATATATTAGAAATATGGAGCTTAAGGTTTGAATATCAACAGTAGGAATAAACTCAACACTATTTTCTAAATTTTGCCAACCTAAAAAGATATTTTTTAAAATTGGTGCATCAAAGATAAATACAAAGATATATGCTAGAGAGATAGCGATGGTATATGAGATGATAATAATTATAAGAGTCTCCATGAATTTTAATTTTAAAACATCATTAACACTCCAACCCAATGCTCTAAGTAGTCCTATATGTCGTTTTTCAGTTGAATAGACCATGTTGTATCTTTGATATATGATTAGTCCAAATGTCATAAGTACAATTAAATATAGAATTAAAAATAGACCACTCTTGTAATTATATAGATTTTTATATGATTTTCTTACCTCATTTTTATTGACTACATCTAGGTCATAGTATAGTGATGATACCTTGTCTGTTATATTATCCCACTCATCTGGATTTGGTACATTAAAGGTTATATCTGTAACCTCATCCTCTCCATAGCCCAATATATCTCTTGCTAAATCAATTGGCATAATAATCATATCATTTGCTAGGAGGTTTGTATCTTTTGGTAAAGTCTTAAAAATTTTGATATTTTTAAACTCACCTTTTGGTGTTAAGAACCTATAACTATCTTTGTAGAAATGTTTTTCAAGGTATCTATCTACACCATCTCCAATAATCATACCTCTATTTTGTAGAAAACTTTTTATGTCAATATCTTCCATAAGCCTCTCTAAACTCTTGTGGCTCTGCTCTTCAAATAGGTCAATACCTATAATTAAAAATGATTTATCTCTACCTTGAAAAAAATATCTTCCATATACTCTAGGAGTTACCTTTGTAGTCCCATATATATCTACAAGTTTATCACTCCATTTTAATGGAGCAGAAACTCTATCTCCCCCTTGCAAACGAGTAACAATAAAGTCTGGCTGACTCTTTAGCGTCTGCTCTAATGAAAAACGAATAGAGGAGGAGATAAATAGAACAGAAGAGAGGATAAAAAGTATTAAAATAGATATGATAATAGTAGATGTATATCTCTTACGCTCTTTAAATAGTTGAAGAGTTAAAAAGTGCCAAAATGGATTATCTATTATCATACACAAAATCCATTCTATCTATTTTTTGCATATCAGGGTATCCCTTAGTGTAGG
>CAMZNQ010000156.1 GCA_947313765.1 uncultured Sulfurovum sp. | reverse complement strand
TTTTTATTTAGTGGTTGATTAAGGAACCTACGAGATAAAAAATCTATAACATCACTATTTGGTTTTCCACCCTCAATTAACAACCAGTAAGGGAAGTTGCCTAATTTTCCTAAAACTTCTGCAATACTAAGCTCAACTAATGCTGTAATAGATGAGTTAATACCTTGTGATTTTGTAATAGCATCGTTAAATCCAAAACCAGAACCAAGAATAGAGAAAGCAAACTCATTTGCACTACTCTTTTTTTCAATAGTAACAGTATTTGATGTTGAAGTTCTTGGAATAAAATTCCCTGTATCTACACTAGATGGAATAAAATTAATTGTCAATCTTATTCTTTGATTTTCACTATCCATTGAACCATCAGCATTGTATCTATTATTTTGTCCATTAACAGTACCTGTTCCTGTTCCTTGAATACCATGTGATTGAGACTCTGTTGTATCAAATTCGGTAATTGCACCAGACAATATATAGGCATTCTGTTTAACTGCACTACTAACCTCTGTGTTTTGTACAATTGTAACATTTTGTCCAATTTTATTTAGGCTAGTTTTAGTAATAACATTAATATTTGCTGGTAATTTACCCCTTGCTCCTGTATCATTTGTAATATCAGCTACAATAATATTCATTGGAGCATCTCTAAATACACCTATCATACTATTTATTTGTGGCAATACAGATGAGTATATGGTTTGATTTGTTGTTGCACCTACTCCTGCTCTATCTAGATCTGGACTCTCTGTTGCTGCACATCCACCTGCTAATATGAGTATACTTAATGCAACACCAGATAACTTTATTAATCTTTTCACTATTTCTTCTCCTCTACTGTAAAATTAATTGCTATAAGTAGTATAGATATATATAGTTTCATAATCTATTCCGTTGTAAATTGGATTACTCCAATATTAACATTTGAATTACTAACAGAACTGCTATCTCCTAAATCCATAGATATACCTTTTGTTTTAGAACTAGATTTTGCCCCACTTGTAATAGATAGAAGCTTAGCTTTATCTATCTTGTCAATATCCAAAATTGGATCTTTTGTTAAAAGTGCATATATTGAAGTATCCTCTTTTGCACATGTTTTACAATCTTTTGTTGCAACTATGGACATGCCTCCGAAATCTTTAGGGAAAATATATTGACCACTAATTTCACTAAGAGGTGCTTTTGCGTTAGGATATAGTTTTCCAACTTCTCCTTTATTGTCTAAATAGAGAATATATAGATATCCATCTTGACCTTTTGTATCAACAATAAATTTAATAGGTTCTCCAACTCTATATTTATGAGGTCCTTTTAGTGCTAGTTTAGTAACACCTCCACTATTTAGTTGATTTAAGGTTACTCCTTTTTGTACTATTGGTTTTGAAATTTTAGGCTTTTCAACTTTAACCTTTTTTTCAGGTTTAGGGGTATTGTTACAACCGACCATTAATAGCGTTGTTATTAGAATAACTGTAGATAATTTACTCTTTTTCATATGTATCTCCTTCTTTAAAATTTAAT
>CAMZNQ010000155.1 GCA_947313765.1 uncultured Sulfurovum sp. | reverse complement strand
CTACACACATTTGAAAGCCTATTCGCAGTAATCACTTTTTCAATGCTCTCAAAAGCTAAAATTAAAGGAGGGAGATAAATTGAAAGCAAACCAAGTACAACATAAACCCCATACTCCTTTCCCATTTTTCTTGCTACACTTCCCCAAAAAATTGAAACTACAACAATTGTTGCAATTGCTATAATTGGATAAATGAAAACAGCTAAAGCACCAATCATATCTGGGGCAAGTCTATTTGCTATAAATATAGATGTTGGACCATCAGCACCTGCTATTATGGAGATTGCAGAAGCATCCATAATATCAAATTCCCATATTAAGAGAAGACCAATTAAGATTATAATCAATATTATAATTAATATCCAAAAAAAATATTTTATTTTTATCTCACTCTTTTTAGCTAAAATCCAAAAATTCCATAGGGGTATGAGATACCAAGGGTATGACTTTTTAATATGAAGTTTATTACCTATTCTATATGATGTATAAGCGAAAAAAATCCACTGTATCACTATTAAACTAATTTCTAACATTTTTAATTTCCTTTTATATTTTACTCATAAATATCTCTCTTTTATAAAATTTATTGCACTCTGCTTACTCTGCAACTCCCCCTCTAACTGCTTCTCATACACACGCTCTAAAATCTCTTTGAACTTAGGAGATGGCTCAAATCCTAAAGTGATTAAATCTCGTCCTTGCACCAACGGTTCTAGTGGTTTTTGAGAAACTTTTAAATCTTTGGCTCTCTCTAGCATCCACACTCCTGCATGGTAAACTCCCTCCAAAGACTCTTTGGTGGTTCGCCCTAAAAAGTCGGCTTTTGCCACCACCACTAGCTCCTCTATGTTTACTTTGGTTGCCAGTCGTCTAAAGGCACTCTTTTTGGCTTTTCCTTGGTAGAACTGTGAGGGCTTTAGGTGGTGTTCCACCAGAGGTAAAATAGACTCTATGAAATCATGCTCATCGGTCAATCTGTAGAGTAAAGTTTTGGTAGGCTCTACTCCTGCCTCTTCATGCCCTATGGCTCGAATGCGCCCATCTTCTTCTATGGTGGTATGGGTTGCTTTTCCTAAGTCGTGACAGAGAATGGCAAACATAAATTTTAGATATTTTTTGTTATTGTCGGGGTGAGGATACCCCGACCTACAGATATTTGCCATCTCATCAATGGTCATCATGGTGTGAATCCAGACATCCCCCTCAGGGTGCCATTTGGGCGATTGAGGGACATCTATCAATGCATGAAGTTCGGGGAAATAACGCTTGGTAATTTCTAACTTTCTCATAAGCTCAAAGCCTATAGAGGGTTTAGGTGACTTTAGCAACAACTTCTGCCACTCCACATAGACACGCTCTTTGGGTAGCTCTTCTAACATCCCCTCACTGACCATCTTTTGACACAGGGTAAAAGTCTCATCGGCTAAGGTGTAGCCAAACCTAGCAGAGAACTGCACAGCTCGGTAGAGACGCAGAGGGTCTTCTACAAACGTCTCATCGTCTATGTGTCGTAGTC
>CAMZNQ010000154.1 GCA_947313765.1 uncultured Sulfurovum sp. | reverse complement strand
TAATGTTTTCTTTCTCAATAATCTCTGCTACTAAATCTATCAGTATCTCTGTTTCAGGGCGAGGGATAAGTACCCCCTGCTCCACTTTTAACTCAATATCATAAAAACTTGCCTCTCCTACAATATATTCATAAGGCTCATGATTGACTCGTCTATCTACTAAAGCTCTAAACTCATATTCTCTATCTACTAAACTAGTATCAAACGCATGTAGGTAGGTTCTATCTCTACCTAAATGATAGGCCAATAGAAGTTCAGCCTCAAATTGTGGACGCTCACAACTACCTTTTAACTCTTCTGTTGCATAGATTAAACTATCTTTAATTCTCATTATTTAAATAGGCAAAGATACCATCTCTCTCTAATGGCTTAATCATATCATTAACAGCTTTTTCATCATATCCTAGCTCTTTTAAACGCTCTAAAACTGGTGGATGGGTATAGTAGAAAAAGATTACTAAAGGGTGTGATTTTGGAAAAGATTTATTCTCTTTTATCAACTTAATTAATGCAGATACCAAATTATCTTTACCACCCATTTTTGAACCAAATCTATCTGCCTCATACTCATTATGACGACTTACAGCAGACATAATTGGAGTAAATATAAAAGAGATTAGGGGTAATAGTAAAATCATCATTGCTACCTCTACTCCTGCATTGGGTTCTACTCTCATATCAAAAAATAGTGTCTCAGGAAGATTTCCAAGAAGATAAAAAGATGAAAATAGAAGTAGCCCCATCATTCCTATATTTTTCCAAATGTCTCCATGGCTAAAGTGTCCCAATTCATGACCTAAAACAGCTAAAAGTTCTCTATTTGTCAATTTTTCAATAAGAGTATCAAAAAGAACTACTCGTTTTGTTCTACCAAGACCACCAAAATAGGCATTTAATCTACTATCACGCTTTGAAGCATCTAATACAAAAACTCCTTCACTCTTCAACCCAACACTCTGCATCATCTTCTCAATAGATGTTTTTAACTCTCCATCTTCTAGTGGAGTAAAATTGTTAAAGATAGGAGCAATAATAGTTGGATAGATAATATTTACCAATAGTGCTATGGAGAAAAGAAGAGCAAATCCCCATAACCACCAATTTTCAATATTTACTACAATCCATGAGAGAAGATAGAAAATAGCTCCACCAAAGATAATAAATAGAGCCATAGATTTGAGTTGGTCTACAATATATAGCTTAGATGTTGTCTGTGTAAATCCATACTCTTTATCTAGCTTAAATGTATGATAAAGCTCAAAAGGTAAACCAATAATATATCCAATAGCAAAAAAGCCAAATAAAAATACTATAGAGCTAATTAATTCACTATCTATTGAGATAATAGAGTTTAACCAACTAAATCCAGTAGTAACCCACCAAACAAAAACTATATAATCAATAAATATATTGACAATCTCTAATCTCTGTTTTTTGATAGTATACTCACCTGCACTACGATACTCCTCTTGACTCATCAAGATAGCCTCTTTAGATTTCTCTTCACTAACATAACCTATCTGCATAACAGATATATAGATTTTTAACAGGGTATAAACGGTAAATAGTACCATTATAATTTCTAACATATTTTGACCTTGTAGATGTAATTTTAGTAAGAGAATATAACCAATCAACCCTTAAAAGGTGTTGGTTAATTAAGAGAATTATCTTGAACTATCTGATTTATTTGCTTTAATATATACAGATAATCCAATCATAAGTGCTGTAACCCCACCAATAAGATATACTGCATATATTAGTTTACTTGGGTCTGTTAATGCAAACTTAAATACTAGCATCAAAGACTCTATTGATAGTGCAATGATAATAGAACCTAAAAATCGTATCATGGTTTGGTGTCCATCTCCTGCTCCATCTTTTTTCTCTTTTCCTAAAACCTCCTCCTCAAAAATGGCTTTAACTAAATCAAATATTGCCAAAGATAGGGTCAAAAGAATAGTAGCTTTAAACATCTCATTAATATCTATGCTATTTAGATGTATCCCTAAGGAGAGAAAACCACCTACTCCTTTAATGAAAAGTAGTAGAGATACTAAAACTAATGCCACAGAGAAACCTGCATATACAAACTTAGAGTATGTTCCAAAACTAGAGTCAATAGAGCTTGGAGATATCATATTTAATATATCTTTTAATTGAATATCAACACAAAAGATAAATAGTAGATTATCCTCTTCATCATATATTGGAAATGATGCTGTAACAACCATTGTATTTGTTCCTAAAGATGGATAGGGGTCAGTTAGAACACAACGATGCTCTTTTATTGTCTTATAATAGTATGCTCTATCACTTCTATCTGTTCCAACCTCATGCTCTTTTCCAATTCTTCCTTTTTGAGAGAACATATGCCCAATCTGTTGACCTTGATTATTTAGTGCATATACCAAATCTAATTTAGGAATATTATCTCTTAATAGCTCTAACTGATGCTCAATAAACTCCTCTTGTGAGATGCCCTCTCTTTTTGCAGATATGTTTCTGCTCATTATATAGCATAGATATGCTCGTGCCTTTGTTCGTATTGATGCGTACTCTTTAATCTCTTTAATGACCATAATGTTCTGTTCCTATATATGTGATATGAAGTTGTTGTTTTGTTAAAAATAAGTAAGTACCTAGATGTAGATAGAACATCTAGGAGTTTAGTGAAGTTATAGTTTTGGACCAGCAGAAGAGTAGTCAAACTCTGAACCATTATCATTGTATCGTTCAAAGTTTTTAATAAACTCTTGGGCAAGATGCGTTAAAGTATCTATCATCTTATCTTTATCTTTCCAAGTAGCTTCAGGATTTAAGATTGAGTTATCTGTAATACCCTCTAACTTTTTTGGAAAGTGTAGGTCAAAAATTGGAAGAGTATCAAACTCTGCATCAAGAATAGAGCCATTTAAAATTCCATTGATACATGCTCTAGTATCTTTGATGCTCATTCTTTTTCCTGCACCATTAAGACCTGTATTGACCAAATATACATTTACATTATGCTTATCAATCTTCTCTCCAAGTAACTTAGCATAAGCTGTTGGGTGTAGAGGTAAAAATGCCTCTCCAAAACAAGCTGAAAATGCAGTAACTGGCTCTGTAATACCACGCTCTGTTCCTGCTACTTTAGCTGTATATCCACTAAGGAAATAGTACATTGCTTGTTCTTTATTTAGCTTAGATACAGGAGGTAGAACACAAAATGCATCATAAGATAAAAATACAATATTTTTTGGATGTCCTGCTTGTAAATCCTCTTTATGATTATCAGTATGTTCAATAGGGTAAGATACTCTGGTATTTTGTGTTTTTGAAACATCATCATAATCTACATTTCCAACTTCATCATGAACAACATTCTCTAAAAGAGCATCTTTTCTAATAGCTCCAAAAATTTCAGGCTCTGATTTTTCGTCAAGATTGATTACCTTTGCATAACATCCACCCTCAAAGTTAAAGATACCATTGCTATCCCAACCATGTTCATCATCTCCAATTAACGCTCTATGAGGGTCTGTAGAGAGTGTAGTTTTACCTGTTCCAGATAGTCCAAAGAATAGAGCAACATCTCCCTCTTCTCCAACATTTGCAGAGCAGTGCATAGAGAGTTTACCCTCTAGTGGTAACCAGTAGTTCATCATAGAGAAGATACCTTTTTTCATCTCTCCCCCATACCAAGTACCACCAATAATAGAGATATTCTCCTCTACATTAAAACATACATAAACATCTGAATTTAAGCCCATAGCTTCATAATCTTCATTTACCGTTTTACAAGCATTATATACAACAAAATCTGGTTCAAACGTATCCAACTCTTCATCTGTAGGACGAATAAACATATTTTTTACAAAGTGAGCCTGCCATGCAACTTGTGAAATAAACCTAACAGAACGTCTACTCTCACTACTTGCCCCAGCATATACATCCATTACATAAATATCTGAGTTAGAGAGTTGTTTTTTTGTTAAATCGTAAAGAGTTTCAAACTTCTCTTTATCAATTTTTTTATTAATCTTACCCCAAGAGATATGTTCATTTGATGGTGCTTGGTCTACAAAATATTTATCTTTAGGACTTCTTCCTGTAAAAATACCTGTATCACACATTGCTGTTCCAGTAGATGAGATTTTACACTCATTTTTATTAACCTCATGTGCTTGAAGTTCATTATAACTTAGGTTGTAGTAAACATTTCCAATATTCTCTAATCCTAGTTTATCCAGACCATTTGGTGTACGGGTGCTCATCTTGTGTACCTTTTTTGTTTATATATATTTTATTTTGCTATTTTCAAATGATTAAACCTACATAAACATCTATAGCAAATAAAAGGAGACGACCTATGTCTCATTTTATTTACCATATTAACTAGAGATAATATAATTTATTTTTTGTAAAATTATACTATTCAATAGTTATTAATCGACTTACTTATAAATAAAAATTAACGTAATATCTTAAAAAGTTACTTTTAGTACACTCTCTATTTAAAGATAGAGAGTAGTACACCAGCAGCAACAGCTGAACCAATAACACCTGCAACGTTTGGACCCATTGCGTGCATAAGTAGAACATTACCTGGTTTCTCTTCTGACCCAACTTTAGATACAACCCTTGCTGACATAGGTACAGCAGATACCCCTGCTGCTCCAATAAGTGGATTAATTGGCTCTTTTGAGAATTTATTCATGAGTTTTGCCATAAGAACACCCATTGCAGTACCTGCAGAGAATGCTAAAAGACCAATAATCATAATTCCTAAACTCTCTAGTACCAAGAATTTATCGGCAGCTAACTTTGAACCAACTCCAAGACCTAAGAATATGGTAACAGTATTGATAAGTGAATTTTGCATTGTATCACTCAATCTATCTACTACACCACTCTCTTTAGCAAAGTTACCAAAAGCAAATGCTCCAATAAGAGGTGTTGACTCTGGCAAAATCATAATAGATAACATAAGTACAACAATAGGGAAGATTAACTTCTCTAATCTATGTACTCTTCTCTGAACACCCATTTTGATTTGTCTCTCCTCTTTTGTTGTCAATGCTCTCATTATTGGAGGTTGAATAACAGGAACAAGTGCCATGTAGGAGTAGGCAGCAACAGCAATAGCTCCAAGCATATCAGGAGCTAGTCTATTTGCAATAAAGATTGATGTTGGACCATCTGCACCACCGATAATAGATATTGCAGAAGCATCTTGAATATGGAAACCAAGAGCAACAGCACCTACAAGTGAACCAAAGATACCAAATTGTGCAGCTCCACCAAGTAGTGCTGTCTTAGGATTTGCCAAGAGTGGACCAAAATCGGTCATTGCCCCAACACCCATAAAGATAAGTAGAGGGAAAAACTCATTAGCAATACCCATATTATAGATAACTCCAAGCATACCCTCTGGACCTGCCATATGAGCTAATGGAATATTTGCAAGTAATCCACCAAAAGCAATAGGAATCAAAAGTAGTGGTTCAAAACCTTTAGCAATAGCCAAATAGAAGAGAACAAATACTATCAAAATCATAATTATACGACCAAATGAAGATTCAAAAGGACTCAATTCATGCTCTTTTGACTCACCTGCTGGGTCTGCACTCATCTCTCCATCATTGGTATCTACAATAGCTTTAATACCTGTTGTCTCCCAAAAACTTACACCCAACTCACTAAGTGTCTTTGGATGATAATCTTTATGAGCTTGAGTTGGTTCTGTTGAGTTATGCTCCTCTGCTTGAACTGTATTTGTAAAAGCAACAAACAGAACAAACATAGAGATTAAAATATGTTTTAATCTTATCATGGATTACTCCATTGTCGCAAGAAGCTGTCCATCTACTACAGCATCATTTGTATTAACATCAATAGATTTAATTACACCAGATTTTTCAGCAACAATATCAATCTCCATCTTCATAGCTTCAAGAATCATAATCTGTTCACCCTCATTTACTGAATCTCCTACTGCTTTCACAATTTTCCAAACATTACCTGGTGTTTGAGAGTTAATCTCTATTGAACCTTTTCCACCTGATGCTACTGGTGCTTTTTCTGCCTTAGCAGGTGCTGATGTTGGTGCAACTGTAATCTCTGCATCACCCTCTGCTACTTGAACACTATAACTCTTACCATCTACTACTACTGTATAACTTCCACTCATCTCTTCTCCTCCACTTGATTGATTATTCTCTTTACCTTTTCTTACCATTAAAGGACTCTCTCCCTTTAAAAACGCAATACCTTTTTGGTCACATGATGCAGCAATAAAGATATTCTCTTCTGTTGTCTCCAACTCTTCATCTTCTAAAACTTTTTTCCAATAAGCCATAGATTTAGTAACCTCTCTATCGGCTAAGTCTAAAGGATTTTCTGTTGTTGGTTCTAGTTTTAACTTCTCTGATGCTAACTTAACAATCTCTGCATCAGGTTCAACTGGTGTTTTACCAAAATAACCAAGAACCATACGACCATAACCAGGTGCAATCTGTTTCCATTTACCAAACATAACATTTGCATAAGCTTGTTGCCAATAGAATTGACTAACAGGTGTTACAGAAGTACCATAACCTCCACGCTCTACAACCTCTTTCATCTCTGAAATAACCTCATCAAATTTATCTAATGAGTCATCATCTCTCATCATTTGAGTATTTGCTGTCAATGCACCACCTGGCATTGGAGAGAATGGGATTAGAGGAGATACCTGAGTAGCTTCTGGTGGGATAAGATAGTCTGCTAGACACTCTTTTAATCTCTCTTCATACTTTAGAACTTTATTTAACTGTAAATCACCAAGATTATACTCTGTACCTTTTGTTGCATGTAACATAGTTAAAATATCTGGTTGACTTGTTCCTCCACTTACAGGACTTGCAGCCATATCAATACCATTTGCTCCTGCCTCAAGTGCAGCTAGATATGAAGCTACAGATACACCTGCTGTCTCATGAGTATGTAGTCTTAGATGTACCTCTTCTCCAAGAAGTCTTCTTGCCATATCTATGGTTTCAAATACTTTACGAGGGTTTGCTGTT
>CAMZNQ010000153.1 GCA_947313765.1 uncultured Sulfurovum sp. | reverse complement strand
AGACCTACGTTCAATGACACAAGGTCGTGCTACTTATGCTATGGAATTTGACCACTATGATGAAGTTCCTGCAAATGTTGCAAAAGAGATTATTGAAAAAAGAAACTAAGCTTCTCTTTTCTAGTCTATTATACCGTTGGAGTTTTTCTCCAATGGTTATCTTCTTTCCTTAATTTAATTTTTCATCTAAAAACTACTCTCCTATTTTTTATAAAACTTTATTGTAACTTAATATTTAAGTTTAAAATTGTATAATCTTTAACTAATATTAAAAAATAAATATATATAAAATTACAAAGGAATAATTATGAAAAATATTAAGTTCTCAACTATTACAATTATTGTATTAAGTACACTAAGTTATGGAGGAGGTAATTTTGGAATTATCACCCCTTATGAAGTAGAAGATATGAGTTATGTATAGCAGGTTCCCGTAGAGGAGTATGTTGAACCTAAAAAAGAAGAGGTCTATGTTGAGCCTAAAAAGGAGATAGTTCCACCTAAAGTAGTAAAAGTATCTAAAGAACACATATATGCAAATGGATTTTATGCTGGTTTAGGAATTGTAGGTGCACGTTATGAGACAAATTGTGATTCAGGATGCTCAAATTCAGGTAAAGATACAACTATAGGTGTTATTGGAAGAGTAGGTTATGATTTTAATAAATATGTTGGTTTAGAGGGAAGAGGTATCATGACAAACTTTAGTGATGATGGTGGTACAGTTAGACATGCAGGAGTCTTTGTTAAACCGATGATTCCTATTGGAGATAAGAGTAATGTTTATGGTTTAGTTGGTCTTGCGAAGACTACAACTCAAGGTAGATTACAAAGAACAGATGCCACAACATTGGCTTTAGGTGCAGGTGTTGAGTTTGATTTGAGTAAAGATAGCCCAAAAGAGGGACGATACAATAGAGAGTTTGATGGTAAAGGAGACCAAGAGAAGGGTTTAGGTCTTTTTGTTGATTATGAGAAAATGGTTGTTAAATCAGGTGCTCCATCTTTAGATGCACTTTCAGCAGGTATTACTTACGACTTTTAGAAATTTTAACTTCATAGTAGGGTGTAGTCACTGACTACACCTTTTTATTTTTTATATTTTTAGTGGGGATTCTTTTGAGGAATTTAGTATAATAAAACAACTAAAAAATAAAGGAAACCTCATGAGACTACTCCTCATACTACTACTAACCCTCAACCTGCTCAATGCTCAAAAGATAGCCCTACTAATTGGAAATAGTGACTACTCTTTTTCTCCACTTAAAAACCCTACTCATGATGTAGATGGAATAGCCCAAACTCTAAGAGAGATTGGTTTTAAGCGTTCAGATATTAAGATTTTAAAAAATGCCTCTAAAACTCAAATGGAGAGTGCTTTAGCAAACTTTAGTCAAAAGGCTCAAAGTGCCGAGATAGCTCTTATCTACTTCTCTGGTCATGGAATGCAAGTAAACAACACCAACTACCTCTTTCCTGCTAGAACGACAGCAACCAAGCCTATTCATTTAAGAACTTTGGTAGATTTAAACTATTTCATAGAGAGTGCTACCTCTGCTAAATATGGGATAATCTTGATTGATGCTTGTCGAGATAACCCCTTGGTTAAGTATTTTAACAATGGCAAAAAGGGTTCAGTTCACAAAGGTTTAGGGCAAGTTGAACCAACTGTTGGTCAGATGGTTATTGGTTTTGCGACAAGTGCAGGAGATACGGCTGATGATGGTAATGGCAATATGAGTCCTTATGCTAAGGCACTTAAAGAGAGGCTAAAAACACCAAACAAAGATATTAGCAAAGTCTTAGGTTTAGTCGCTTTAGATGTCTCTAAAGAGTATAATCAAAATCCAATCTATCGAGCTAATTTGGCTTATGATGTTTGTTTGAGTGGGAGTTGTAGAGAACAAGAGGTAAAAGTAGTAGAGACGATAGTCTATAGAGATAGAGTTGTTGAACCTACTTCATCGCCAGTAAGAAGAGTTGTAAATCATGCAACAAAAGGCATAACAACCATAGATGGCTTGATGTACCAAAACCAAGCTCTTACAAAACAAGATGATAGAAACTATTTTGCTGATAAATCATCAGGGAGAGTTCAAACTTGGCAAGGGGCTATTGACTATTGTAGTAATTTATCTTTAGGAGGTTATGCTGATTGGAGATTGCCTAAAAAGTTTGAACTAAGAAAACTACTAACAAAAACAACTCATAAAACAGCAAGTGGTCATGACCGATATATGAGAAAAGCGTTTGCTAAAAACTTACAAGAAGGTTCTGTTTTTTGGACTTCGGAAGAGAGAGATTCTTCTTCTGCGTGGTTTGTCAATTTCCACGATGGCGATGACTTTTGGAGCAATAAATCGAGTAACAATTGTGCTTTGTGTGTCAGGTAAGCGTAAGAGACAGTAATTTTTGTATTTTGTAAAGAAAAGAAAAGGTTTCAACTACTAAAACATAACTTACTTTATAAAAATTTTGCACTCTAACAGTAGGTGTGACCATGTCACACGTAAAATTACGGTTTGAATCAAATGCTTATTTGAAATTTTACATTATGCTTGTTTGGTTTTGTTGTGTGACATGGTCACACCTACGGGTTTTTAAATAAATAGGGGGAAAATCTCTCCCCACCTAGTATAATAGTAAAATACCAAAAAGGAAACCCCTATGATGAAAAAATTACTATTTTCAGTAGCCTTAATTGTAACGCTACTTTTAAGCCAACAGCCAAAAGAGCAAAAATCCCAAACCACCCCCTCATTTTTCGACCTCTACGACCAAAACCGAAAAGAGCAGATACCCAACTACA
>CAMZNQ010000152.1 GCA_947313765.1 uncultured Sulfurovum sp. | reverse complement strand
TCTAAACTATTTTTTGTAGATAATAATCCTTGAACTTTTTGAACTTCTTGTTTCTCTTCTTCTTTAGCTTTTTCAACTGCAACTTTTGCAATATTTAACATATTTGATATTTTAGCTTCAAGAGCTTCTTTCTCTTTTTCTAATGCTTCTAATTTTTTAGTCTCTTTGTTTTCTTGCTCTTTTGCTTTTGTTGTAGCCTCTTTAGCTATTGTTAGCATAGTTGCTATTTTAGCTTCAAGCTCTTTTTTCTCTTCAGATAGTTTAGAGAGATTTTCATCTTTAGCTTTTGAGTCCTCTTCAACTTTTGATAAATCTTCAATTTTAGCTTCAAGAGCTTGTTTCTCTTTTTCTAATTTAGTTATATTTTCATCTTTAATTTTAGATTCTTGGGCAATTTTTGATAGTTCAGATATTTTAGTTTTAAGAGCTTCTTTCTCATCTTGTAAAAGAGATATTCTTTTTAATTCTATCTCTGCTTCTGCTTTTCTCTGTTCTGTTATTTCATTAGAACTTTTTATAATATTTCTTATCTTCTTTTCTAGCTCTATATTTTTTAATTCTACAGGTGTAACTGTAGGAATAGTATCTATTTTTAGATTTGGGACAGCAGGAATATTTGGAATAGAAATATTTTCAACTAATTGAACAGCTTCAATATCTTTAACTACTTCTTCTTTAGATTCTTCTGTTTTAGTCTCAACTTTCAGAGCTTCAACAGCTTTAGGTACTTCTACTTTAGACTCTTCTTTTTTAGTTTCATCTTTAGATTCATTATTATCTTTTATATTTTTATTTAGAAGAGAAACTACTTTGATAGGCTCTACTATTTTTGTAGTGTTTTTATCATCCTCAATATCTTTTTTTGTTACTAGAGTACTATTGATATCCTCTTCTATCTTTTTAGGAGATACTTTTTTTTCTTCTTTAGAAGAGTCATTAGCGTTAACATTAGCATCTTTAAGATAATGTGTTTTTAAATTTACACTATCAATTGGATTTAAATCAAATCCATCTTTTTGCGTAATGTTTTTGTCTCTATGTAATTTAACTACTTTATGGATAATAATCTTTCTAGTTCTATGCTCTTTTTTAGTTTTATTATCTTCTTGTAAAGGGGTAATTACTGTTTCTGCTACTTGTATAGGCTCTACATTTTCTGTAATGTTTGTATCGTTAATATCTCTTTTTGGTTCTAAGCTACTATTTACATCCTCTTCTATCTCTTTAGGAGCTATTTCAGAGATATTATCTTCAACCACACCATCTTTAAGATAATGTGTTTTTAGATTTACACTATCAATCGGATTTAAATCAAACCCATCTTTTTGAGTAATGTTTTTATCTCTATGTATTTTAACTATTTTATGGATAATAATTTTTCTATGGGTAGTATCTTCTTTATTGTTGTCAATAGTCTTATGATTGTCTTCTACTTCTTTAGCTTCAATAACTGGTTTATTATTTTTTGATATATCTTTTAAATTCTCTTTTAAAGAAGAGCTATTTAACTCATTTGTACTCTCTTTAAGTGTACCTTTAGAGTGTCCTTTGAGTGTGATTTCATTAGTAGAAATAGTATCTTTTACATGACTTTTATTTACATGAACATGAACTACCTCATCTCCCTCAGAGAAATTCTCTACTATCGTATCTTTCTCAATATTATCTTTATTTCCATACTCTTTTAAAAAGAACATAGCCCCAATTAATAAAAATGCGATTATTGCTGTATGTAACATTGCATTTCCTCCATAAAATTTTTGTCTATATTATATGAAAGTTTAGTTAATATACCACTTTGAATTTTTAATTAAAAGGAAACATCATTAAACTACATGAACTAACTTCAATTGTTACACACTTTTTAAATTTTAACTATATTTCACGGGCTAGAAGAGTAGAAGACAATACAATTGAATTGACTTTTGATAGAGATAATAGTTTCTTTTTTAATATGACAAGAGCTAATAGCTTTATATACATTTCAGACTCTATTCGTCCTCTAAAAGGATATAATGCACCATTTGACAAACTTCTCCACTCTCTTGTATCTGCTTCAAAAATCTTAAAAGTAGAGATACCAAATGGGGATAGAATCATACGCCTAACTTTATCTCCAAAGAGTTCATATAAGCAGAAGAGTATTATCTTACAGTTTGAGTTTACAGGAAGACATACAAATGCAATATTGATTGATGAAAATGAAGTAGTTATTGAAGCATTAAGACATATTGATTCTAGTAGCTCATTTAGAGTTATACGCCCAAGTGTTGAACTTCTTCCTCTACCTACATATAAACAAAAAGATGAAAATCATAATAAAATAGAAGATATTGAAAGATACCTTAAAGATAAATATATAGATTTTGAATATAAGAGAGTAGAGAGTTTAAAAAAACAGAAGCTATTAACTATCTCAAAAAAGAGAGAAAAATTAAAAAAACTTCTTTCAAAACTAGCATCTACTAAAAGTTTAGCTAATGAGGCAAAAAAGTATCAGAATATTGCAAATATTATACTTGCAAACTTATATAAGATAAAACCTTATGATAAAAAATTGGAGACATACGATTTTGAAGGTCAACCCATTACCATTAAACTTCCAAAAGGAGTTGTTACTAATCGTATTAGTGAATATTTTTTCAATCAAGCAAAACGAGCTAAAACAAAAGCTAAAAATGTACACATAGAGCAGGAGAACTTAACTACAAAGATTAATTTCTATAATAATCTATATTATGCAATCAAACAGGCTAAATCATCTCATGAATTAGAACTTCTTGCTCCTAAACGAGCAAAAGCTCAACGTAAAAAAGAGAAGATAAAAGAGTGTGAGCTATTTTGGATAGATGATTATAAGGTTCTTGTTGGTAGAAATAGTAAAGAGAATCAAGCTCTTTTAAAAATTGCAAAGTCAAATGATATTTGGATGCACATACGAGATATTCCCTCTTCTCACCTCATCATAAAAACAGATAAACAGAATTTACCAAACTCTGTCATAGAAAAAGCGAGTAAATTATGTGTTGATTTCTCTTTAACACAAGCAGGAGATTATGATGTAGATTATTGCAAAAGAGGTTTTGTAAAGATTCAAGAGGGTTCAAATGTAGAATATGATAAATATAAAACCATTCGTGTTAGAAAAGAGGGAATAGAGATAAGAGAATAAGCCCAATATGATATAATAATAACCTATATCAATAAGGGTTTTTTATGAAGTTTATTACCGATAACAAAGAGAGATGGCTTACAGGAGTAACACTAATTGTAGTAACCTTAGCAGTTGGCTACATTGACACTATTATTAAAGAGAAGTTTGATAGCAATATTTTAATGTGGCTATATCTTGGAGCTTTTTATATTGTTGGTTTTAATGAGTCTGTAAAACTTTTTGATGTTAAGCAGAAATCTATCTATATCTATGCTGTCATTATTTGGCTTATTGCCTACTTTTATCCCAATCCAGATGATTTGTTTTTTCTAATGGCAATTTTCTTTGGTGCAAAACTTGCCTATAGTCAAGAACATGATAAAAAGAGACTTATTTTACCATTCCTTTATCCTGTTGCAGGGTTCTTATTTATGCTAATGTTGCATATTGACTATGGAATCAAATATCTTATTTGGCTTTTAGTCATCGTTGCCTTTACTGATGTTGGTGCATTTTTTGTGGGTAAAAGTATTGGAAAAACAAAATTCTCTCCAACCTCTCCCAATAAAACATTAGAAGGTGTTATTGGGGGTGTATTCTTTGCCACCATTGCAGGAACATTTTATGGGTATTACTATGTAGAACTAGACTCTCACTTAGTTATTATATTTTTTATCTCCATTCTAACTGCCATTGCTTCTATTTTTGGAGATTTATTTGAGAGTTATTTAAAGCGTGAAGCAGGAGTAAAAGATAGTGGTACATTACTTCCTGGACATGGAGGAGTTCTTGATAGATTAGATGGTTATCTATTTGGAGCAATTATTATGTTAATATCATTAAGAGCATTAGTATCATGAGTAGTATTGTTATTTTAGGCTCAACAGGTTCAATTGGTGTAAATACTCTACTCATTGCTAAACGCTACAATATTAAAGTTGAAGCTCTAGTAGCAGGTAGGAATATTAAACTCCTTAACCAACAGATAAAAGAGCATAGACCAAAATATGTAGCTATTGCCAATGAATCAGATAAATCAAAAGTTAACCACCCATCTATTTTTTGTGGCAGTAAAGGGATATTAGAGTTACTAGAACTAACCAATAGCCCAACAGTAGTTAATGCCTTAGTTGGTTATGCAGGTCTAGCCCCAACCCTTAAAGCCATAGAGTTTGGACGAAAAGTAGCATTGGCAAATAAAGAGTCTCTTGTGGTTGCAGGAGAGTTTATAGATATGAGCAAAATTGTTCCTATTGACTCTGAACACTTTGGACTATGGTACTTAATGGGAGAGCGACCATTTTCAAAACTTTATGTAACAGCAAGTGGTGGAGCTTTTAGAGATTGGAAGATAGAAGATATGCAAAAAGCTACCTTTAGCCAAGCACTAAAACACCCAAACTGGTCAATGGGAAATAAGATTACCATAGATAGTGCAACAATGACAAATAAACTCTTTGAACTCTTAGAGGCAAAATGGCTATTTAATACATCAAATATTGATGCTGTTATAGAGAAAAAATCTATTATCCATGCTCTAGCAGAGTTTAAAGATGGCTCAACAACAGCCCACTTTGCAGGTGTTGATATGAAACTACCCATAGCCTTTGCACTAAGAGGAGAGGTAGAGGAGGAGATTTTACCACCTGTAAATCTATTGGAGATAGCCTCTTTAGAGTGTTTACCAATTGAGGCAAATAGATACCCAATATGGGAGATAAAACAACATCTACTTGAAAACCCTCACTTAGGCGTTGTTGTAAATGCAGTAAATGAAGAGGCAATCAAAAAATTTGAAAGAGATGAGATTAATTTCTTTGGAATGGGAAAAATGGTTTTAGATGCTTACAGAAAATTTGATAATGTTAGAGCTAAAAATATTCAAGAGATAATAGAAATAGACAAAGAGGTAAGAGCATATGTCAAATAGAGTCTTAATTCTACACGGTTGGGGAGGTTCAGACTACCCACATTGGCAGAGTGAATTGGCATCTGAAATAGCAAAAAATTATGGTATAGTCTCCTTTCCTCTTTTAGATAATTGCCACTTTCCAAGCAAAAATAGATGGGTAAAACAGGTTAAAACTATCCTAGAGGAGTTTAAACCCAATATAGTAGTCTGTCACTCTTTAGCCAATACATTGTGGTTTTGGTTATGTCAAGAGGATATAAAAACTATTGATAAACTTATTATGGTATCTCCCCCAAGTTTAAAAACTACCGAACCAACCATTAAAACCTTTTTCCCTTGTGAAACTCCTCAAAATATCTATGCAAAAGAGCTTCACTTAATTGTCTCTGACAATGACCCATGGATAGAGCTAGATGAAGCAAAAGAGATAGCTAAAACTATTAATGCTAAATATACCGTTATAGAGAATGGAGGTCATATTAATGCTGATAGTGGATATGGAAAGTGGGAGCTGATTGAAGATTTAATCTTAAGCAGAAAGATACGCTGATTGCTTTGATTGTGAATATGTTGATGGAAGAGTTATGATGAGGTTTATTAAAGGGAAAATAGTTATAGTTTTCAATATAATATAGATATTATAATTAAAGGAGTAATCCATGCAACTAACACTAAACATACCTGAATTTGCCCTATTAACATTAAATAAAGATATACAAGAGCTAAAGGAGACCATTAAAATTAGTACGGCTTTGATGCTTTTTAAAAATGGTAAACTTTCCATAGAACAAGCAACTCATTTCGCCAATCTATCTTTGTATGATTTTATGGATGAGTGTAAAAAAAATCAGATACCTGTTATTAGTTATGATGAGGATGAGTTAGAGAATGAGATGAGATTGATGAGTGGGCTATGATTCTAATTGCTGATAGTTCTGCATTAGTGGCTCTTTCTATTGTTAATAAGTTAGATATCCTTGAAAAACTTTTCGGAGAGGTTTATGTTCCTAGAGCTGTTTTTGATGAGGTAAGTAAAGAGAATAAAGCAGAGTCATATACGTTAAAAAATTATTGTAAAGATAGAGTTTTAGATATTCAATCTAGTGCCAATTTCAATATTACTTTAGGAAAAGGAGAGAGTGAAGCAATTGTTCTCTATACAGAACAAAATGCTGATTTTTTACTTTGTGATGATAAAAAAGCTAAAAAGTTTGCTCAAAATTTTGGGTTAAAAGTAATTGGTAGTTTGGGAATTTTACTTAAGGCTAAAGAGGAAAGACTTATGCTTTGGTTTTGGGGATGGCAGGGGAGTTATTAGATAAGCTTTAATGTGTGTTATAATAACCAAAAGAGGAGAAAAGATGCAACTAACCATAAACATAGAAAATAAAACACTACAAAAGCAACTCTCTCAATATCTATCCGATAAAAATCAAGAGACCAATGAGTTTATGCTTCAACTCATAAAGCAGTTTTTTCAAAATGAGAGCAAACCTCTACTCTCAAAAGAGGAGATATCCAAAGTAGTAGAAAACTCTCAACGCATTGAGGGGTATGAACCTGTTTCTGAAGAGTATGAGTTAGAAGTTGAAATTTTTATGAGAGAAAATGGTCTTGAAATATCAGCTTAGTAAAAGTTCAATCTATATTGAGGGTACAAATATCCCTAAAAATAAGAAGAATATAGAAGATGCTAAACTTATTTTGACGATAGAGAAAAAGTTTTTAGATAAAGCATATATAAAATTTACTTCTGAACTCACTCAAAATACTATTTTAGATGAAACCTATTTCATAAACCTCCATAAAAAAACTTTTGAATCTCTCTATGATTTTGCAGGGATATACAGAGATGTAAATATGAGTAAGGGTGAGTCACAATTTTGTCTAGCCCAATATCTCCATAGCCAATCAAAACGAATTTTTAAAGAGTTAGAAGCAGAG
>CAMZNQ010000151.1 GCA_947313765.1 uncultured Sulfurovum sp. | reverse complement strand
TGTTCTTCAGAGAATGAAAAGATTAAAGCCGAGCAACCGAGTGTGGCGATGATTAAAGCCATAGAGATACCTTTTCGGGAACATGGTTATAGCGAGTTTCCTTCTAAACTCTTGACGACTCAAGCAGAGCTAGATAAGTTTTTAACACAAGTTGGTAACATTAATAGTTGGAACAGTAAAACAGAGTTTTTAGAAAAAATTCAAAATGAAAATATTGATTTTAAACGTTATAATCTGCTTTTTTATCGAATAACTGAAGCTTCTGGTTCGATTAAAGTTGAGGTGAAAAATGAATTGATGCGTGTAGATAATGGAGAGATAACCATACCTATTGAGAAGAGTACCCCAAGTGTTGGAACAGATGATATGGCGTATTATGCGGTAGCTTATCGACTTTCAAAAGAGGTTAAAAAAGTGATTTTTGATGACAGCAAACAGAGCGTGGTAATTGCCAATGAGAAGAGTGCGATGATTGTCCCTAAAAATTGTCAAGCGTGGTTTGATGGATGTAATAACTGTACTAGAGGTGGATGTACTAAAATGGCTTGTTTCGCTTATCTCCCTCAAAATTTCAGATGTACGAAGTGGGATTAGGTTATAGGGGGTCGTTACTGTAAAATCTACATATAGATTTAAATTATTATCAATTGGATAATTTCCTCCAACACTATAAGAGAGAGAAGTAGTTAAACTATCTATTCCATAACTTCCTCTCCATGAATTAATACCATCAAACTAGCTCATTTATGAGGTGGAGTATCCTCTTATCAACTATTTTAAGCATGACCAAATAATTAAATCTTTCTATAGGTCATCTTCAATGTGTTTAATTCGTTCATATCCTGTTGGATGCATTTTTAAAATAGGTGAGTTCATATATTGAAGATACTCTAAAGAATCAACAGCATATTTTTTATCAATTTTATTTTTCTGCAATACCTCTACAGCATACTCATCTGCTTTGAACTCTTCATCTTTTTGAAATCGAGATTTTCTCATACTAGATGTTACACTAGATAGAAGACCATTTGAGGTAGAGGAGACACCTGAACCTAAAATGTTAATAGCATCTTCTACTGCAAACATTGCATGTGCTTTTCGGTAGCTACTTTTGTAATCTTTATTTTTAAGATGTGCAATCTCATGTGCCATTAGAAAAAGTAGTTCATTATCATTTAATGCCTCTATAACACCACTATTTACACGAATAGCTCCATTTGGAAAAGTTAAAATATATAACATAGGATTCATATATACTTTAACATCCAATTTCAAATCTTTTGGAATATCTATCTTTTTTATAACTTTTTTTAAGTCAAGATAGTATTGGTCTATATCTTTTGCTATTGTCTGGTTATCATCAATCTTTTTGACATCTTTATCTGCCTCTTTAGCCAAATCTTTATCATTTGCTAGTGTTGCTCTCATCATGTCTGATGTAGATTTTACCATGTAACTAGCAGGTGTACTAATCATATCTGGAAGTTTGTCTTTTAGCTTATTGACTATTGTTTTCTCTTTATCATCAATATCTATCTTATCTGAAATATCAGATAATACCTCATCTATCTTATCTGTATTTACAACATCTGTTATCTTATCCCAATAAGATTTCTCCTCTTCTGCACTTACCCCATTTATCATAATCCCTAATGAGATTATTACAATTGATATATCTTTTATGATTTTCATATTAAAACCCTTAACTTTTTATAATTATTTAATAATATCTATTTTTATTTAAAAGCATATTTTTTATAGATAATTTATTATTATCTATAATTATCATTAACTATTCTATCCACCAAAAGATTTTAAGATTCTGTATTTCATATATTTACTCTTGTCAACCTTAAATTTAGGATTATCTAATCCACCATAAATTTTCCCAAAAATTTCCTCTTTTTTTAGTATCATCTCAATATTAGAGTTAATATTTCTATTTGAAATATTTAAAATCACATCTGTTAAAAAGATATGATTCTTTATTCCATCATCAATTTTTAAAGTAGCATGGAGTAGTGAATCTTTATAGCCACCATAAAAGATACTTTTGTTAAAATCCATTTTTAAAATATCTACATATAATGACTTCTCTATATTTTTTGTAAATTCACTTTTTAAAAAATCTAACCTATTTAGTTTAAGATTCATCAACACTACTCTATCTTTGATATCTAAATTGATGTTTCCATATAGACGACTTTTAAATGGGGCTTGATATGAAAAAAAGTCAAATATCTTAACTAAAGATACATCTTCTAATTCCATATTTACATTGTTACCCTTGTAGTGGAGTATTATATCCCCTTCAAACATATTATTGTAACCATCTATCTGAATATTTTGGTTATCTATTTGATATATAAGTTTTCCATCTATATTTAAATCATCTTTTACTTTAGTTTCAGATATTTTATTTAAAAAATTTACTCTATCTAATAATAGGTTATATTCAAGATTGATACTCTTATTTAATTCACTATATGTACCATTTTCAATGTGAATAGATGCAATATTTGAATATATATCTCCCTTATAAGTATATGTACTTTTATTGAAATCTACTCTCATATCTGAAGATATCGTAATATTATTATCAATAGTAGGAATAGTTCCATTGTAGCTATGAATTTTAATTTTACCTATTTTATTATAGTCATCAAGAGAGCTAAATGTTCCGTTAATATCTATTAAAGTCTTAAAAATAGACTCTTTCCCTAAAAAGGAAAGTATCTTTCTACTATCAACACTACTCATAGAGAATAGTATATCTTTTATGGAGTTTGTAGTTTTTCTAAAACTATATTCCATATCTCCATTAAAAAATTTACCATTTCCTTTAATCTTTAAGTGTGAAATCTTACCTTTGGCTGTTCCAAAAAAGTTGTAATTCTCTTTTATAGACAAACCATTAACTTCTAAATAGTCTCCCCAAATATGATATTTCATATTGACCACATCTCTATTTATGATTCCATAGAGATATAGATTTGCAACTTGGTTTATTTTTAATTTTATTCGTATATTTGGATAATCTTTTATATCTAAATATAGAATCTCTACACTTTTATCTACTCTATATGATATATAGGACTCTAGAATATTCTTTAATCTGTCATATCCACTTTTGGTTTGGAATAGATAGAATATTATGATTGTAACAACTATTAAAAGTCCTAACAAAAATATTCTAACTTTAATCATACCCCTATGTTTTCTCTATATCTTTAGAGTTATCTAACAGAACAGGAACAAAAATAAGAGATACAAAAACAGCAGCTACAGTTCCTGAAATCAATGCTACACCAAGACCTCCAAAGATTGGGTCACCAGCTAAAAGTGCTGAACCCAAGATAATAGCAACGGCTGTTAAGAAGATTGGAATAGCTCTAGTAGCAGAAGCGTGTGCTATTGCTCTTTTTTTCTCCATACCCTCGTCTCCAATAAGACTCTTTACAAAATCAATGAGTAGAAGTGAATTTCTTGATGATATACCCATAAGTGCAATAAATCCAATCAGAGATGTAGCAGTTAAAAAGAAAGTCTGTTCTGTTACTAAATCTGCAACCCAATGACCTAAAATAACACCAATTAGAGATAGCATTGAACCTCCTAAGATGATTCCACTCAATGCAAAACTTTTATAGTAAATTACTAATAGGAAAAATATGAGAACCAAGGCAGCAATAAAAGCAGCACCTAAATCTCTAAAGGTATCTAAGGTTACTTTCATCTCTCCATCCCAACGTAAAAGGAACTTCTCTCCTGTCTGTTTATCTGTCAACGTTAAATCAAACATATATGTTGATAGTGGTACTGTCTCTACAATATATTTATCTTTAAAATAGTTCATCATTGTCTCTCTAGCATCAAGAAGAGGATATACTTGAGATACATTGTCTGTCTCTGCAACAACATTAATTGTTCGTTTTAAATCTTTGTGAAATATACTAGGTGTTGATTTAACTTTTACAATCTTCACTACTTCAGATAGAGGAATCTGCTCTCCTAATCTATTCATTAAGTTTAGACTTGAAATTTTATCTTTAATTGCTTCTGCATTATCTTTTTTTATGACTCTATTTTTATCATCTAAAACCAAAAATATTGGTATTTGAATAATACTATCCTCTGAATTTTTAGCAGCAATAGTCATACCTTCAAAAGATAGATATAGGATGTTATTTACCTGCTCTACACTCAATGACTCATCTGCAATCTTTTTGACATCAGGAACTAACTTATATGTATCATAAATATCATCTGATAATATATCAACATCTACTAAATCTTTTGTATTTCCTAATATGTTTGAGACCTCAATAGATAATTCTCTTAATTTATCTAAATTTCTACCTTTAACCTCTACAACAATTTGAGCTAAGGTAGGTGGGCCAGATGGTTGTTCAATCATCTTAATATTTGTTCCAGAGATAATAGATGCACACTCTTTTTTTATGGTTGGTCGAAGTCTACTAACCATCAAGAAAGATGCTTCTTCTCTATCATGTACAGGGGTTAAATTAATAGACATTTCAGCAACATTTTCTGTTCTTTTCATCATAGAACCTTTAACCATTCCAGCATAATCTAAAGGAATTCCTTGACCATAAAAGGTTGAGATACTTAAAACAGATTCCTCTTTATCTAAAATATTGGATATACAATCTGTAACTTTTTTTGTCTCTTTTATGGAACTTCCTGTTGGTGTATCAACATAAATTGAAAAGGTTGTATCACTTTTACTAGGTAACATTCTTGCCAATACAGCATTTGAAGGAAACATTAAAAGAGATGCAAAAAAAGCAACTATTGTTAAAATAACTATTAAAGTTTTCCTAAAACTACTATTTAGAATCCAAAAAATAAAATTTTCAAACTTTTTCATCTATATATCTCCTTTAGATATTTTATTCTCTTCATGTTTATGTTCATGAGTATGATGTTCTCCTTTACAAATACCACAAATACCGTATGGATTCATATCCATATCATACTCTTCATCACTTTTAGGTTTTTTTAGTAACTTAAGACTAAGGTATGGTGTAAATATATAGGCAACAAAAAGTGATGCTAAAAGAGCTACAGGAACATTATATGGTATAGGTTTCATAAACGCACCCATCATTCCTCCAACAAATGCCATAGGAACCATAGTCAATATAATTGCTAATGTTGCAATATTTGTTGGAGCTCCAACCTCATCTGTTGCTTCAATCAGTATATCCTCCATATCTCTGTTTATATTTCCCTCTTCATGTAGATGTCTATGTATATTTTCAATCACAATAATTGCAGCATCTACCAATAGTCCCAAGGATAATAAAAATGCAAATAGTGTAATTCTATTCATTGTTTGCCCTGAAAGATATGCAATAAAAAGTGTAATAGCTAAAATAGCAGGTACAGAGAAAGTTACAATAATGGATTCTCTCCAACCTAATGCAAAAACTAACATAATAGCAATTATCGCAATGGTAATTAAGAGATGGTTCATCAACTCATTAACAGCATGATTGGCTCTCTCTCCATAGTTTCTAGTTACGTTATACTCTATTCCCAACTTCTTAAACTCTACCTCATGTTCCTTTATGAAAGATAATATATCTTTTGCTGTAAAAACAGCATTCGTTCCAGCAAGTTTAGAGATAGCTAGTGTTATCTGTCTTCTATTTTCTGTTAATTTACCAGAGTTGATGTCTCTATATTTAAAATCTACATTTTGGAAATTTTGTTCATCTATCCCACTAGTAATAGTAGCAATCTGTTTTAGATAGAGAGGATTGTCCCTATATCTTGAAACCATAACATTTTCTAAATCCTTGACACTATTAATGGCATTAGATACTCTAAATCTAATAATCTTATCTCCATTAGTTTGACCTTTTATGCTTGGAGCATTTTTAGAAAACTGTTTTATTGCCATCATAAGTTGACCCATTGAGACATGATAACCTGTCAATTTATCAACATTAACCTTTACTGTATATTGCTCTTTATGTGCACCATATAGTTTAGTTTTTGCTACATTATCTAACCCTGTAATCTCTGTTTCCAACTCTCTTATTTTGTGTGTAAACTCTAAAAGAGAGATATTTGAATCATCTTTTTGATAAAAAGCAATGGTAACAATAGGAACATCAATATCAATATCAAATGGTTTAACCATTGGAGGCATTACCCCATGAGGTATCTTGTCCATATTTTGCATTACTTTATCATAAAGTTTAAGGTTTGACTCTGCTCTATTCTCTCCAATATAATACATAATGTTAATAATCCCAACATTCTCCATTGATGTACTATATATATGCTCAACACCCTTAACTTCTCTAAGCTTTTTTTCTAAAGGAATAGATATTACCTTTTCAATCTGATTAGCAGTAGCTCCAGGCATTGCAACAATAATCCCACCACCTGAAATTGCAATTTGGGGGTCTTCTTCTCTTGGAATAGTAGTTAAAGAAATCCACCCAAGTAGTAAAATAACAATACCTAAAACAGCAGTTAAAGGATTTTTTATAAAAGATTTTCCCAATTTACCAGCTATATCTTTTGTAATATAGTGACCATCTTTATCTCGACTCATTAATACACTCCTGTTATCATAATACATAATAATTATTTATGAAATAAGATAACTAAAAAAAGCTTAATAGATAATATAATCTATATTATTAAATATAGTGTTTAACTAATATGAGTTATTTTTACTCTTAAATTAAGAAAATAAGTTAAAAACTTCCTCCAAACATTACTCTAAACTGCTCTCTATCTATAATATCTGGGTTGTATAGATACTCAAAAGATAGAGGTAGTGGAATTTTATGCAAAAAGAGTAAATCAGCCTCAACTCCAATAACCGTTTCATTATATTTTTTGTTAATTTCTTTTGTAAAGTCAATATCATAGAGTCGCTGTTTAAAGTAGAGAGACTCTCTTTGAAGTGAGACTGGAAATGAGTAGCTATATATAGAGCCATTAAAGACCTTTTTTAAACTAAACTCACCCACTTTAACCTCATCAGCATAGGTTGTATGGTTTGCCGTTGGAATATCTACAAAGCCTCTATCGGACTCTATTTTGCTAGAACTGTTACCAATCTCTACCCCTTTTTCCATTGCAAAATCTACCATACTACTCTTCAGATATTTTCCTTTAACTCCTATATAACTCTCCCAAGGCATATCATGCTCCCAACCATAAGAAGCTCCAAAAATATTATAATCTCTATCTTCTGTTACAAATAGAGATAGTCCATTGAAACTATTTGGATATTTACTTATTCCAAACTCTTTATTGTTTAAAATATCTACAGATAGAGTTAATGGCTCTCTATATATATTATCATAAGCTTTTGTATATGCTAATGTGGTTGAACCTCTCCAGTAGCCTGTGGCTAAGAATGGATAGTGAAGATATAAATCTACTCCATAATCTCTTAGATTGCTATTAAGATTTCCATTAGTATATACTCCATATACTGCTCCACCAAACTCTAAAGGAGAAGAGCTATTCTCATATCTAGCACCAATAATTGTTCTTCTACTATCATAAGATATGGGGATAGATAGTGAATTTTGCATTAAAGGGTCTGTGAAATTTAGATTAACATCTACTCCAAATCCACTATATGAACCATATCCCATAGATTGGTCTATTGAGCTATGTTTTAGTTCATATAGAGAGTTATAACTATCAAAGTTAAGAGGCTTTTTATCTTTATCTTCACTAAAAATCTCTTTTAACTCTTTACTATTTTCAATCTTAAACTCAAATGGTCTCATAGATGTGGCTTTAGATAATTTTACAATTTTATATATATACCCCTCTGCTCCAATAGTAGCTACAACTCCCTCTTTAGAGTTTAGAAGTTTAAAGTCGATAACATCATCACCCTTAATAACTCTCTTGACTTTTCCATTTTCTAAAGAGTAGAGAGAAGAGCCATCTTTACTTGGAGCTATGAAATATACAATATCATCAGATATATCAGTCACAAAACCATAATGTCCTACATACTCAAAGAGTGCTTTCCTATTTTTATATAGTATGCGTCTCTCTTTCTCCTGTTTAAAATAGTATAAATCATCTCCATGAACAGATATGGAGGAGTGGCTTTGAGTGTAGAACTCTCCATCAACATATACTTGTGGAGTCTCTATGGAGCTTGGAACATCAAAATATACCATTTTACCTTTAGATGTAAAACCCTGAATAACCTTAGACTCTGTACCCTCTAGCAAATATCCATCTCTGTTAAAAAGACCCATACTAATCTTAGTTGGAGAGACTCTTGAAGAGCTTTGAGTGTAGTAATCTGATTTATATTTAAAAATCTCTCCAACTCTCCATGAACCATCTTCATAATCTACCTTTTTACTCCTCTTATCTACTCTTAAAACCCTTGGAGATGAGGTCATATCTGAAATTAGAGTATAGATTTCATCTTTGCCAACATTAAAGGGTACAAAAACTTTACTTTGAGAGATAACCTCTCCCTCTGTAACTTTAAAGCTCTCATGCTCTCTTTTTACCTTTTGTACAAATTTAGCTAACAGAGATTCAAAATCTTCTCCAAACTGCTCTTTAAATACCCAGTTTGTAAAAAAAGGAAAAGGTTGTTTAGCGTAAGTTTTAAAGTATGAGTTGACTCTTTTTATCCCATATCTTTCAACTAAAAACTGCTGAAAAAACCCACCAATTAGATAGAAATGTTCTCCGTAAGGAAAAGATAGAGTATCATTATACATAAGAGATGGAGTAATCTTATCTGCTTTTGCCAATGCAATAAGCTCTGCTAGAGCATAGCCAGAGAATAGTCGTCCACCATTACCATAGCAAGACTCATTCATAACAGCGATCCCCTCTAAGATAAAGGGACTATCTGTAATATTTGGAATTGGAAAAAGAGGTAAAAGAGGTAAAAATGTTATTGGAGTATTTCCAAAAATCTTATGAGAAATTTTTGATAAACTATTCTCTTTGGGATTTATCTGAAAATTGTGAGCTGTCTCATGAATAATCAATGTCTTCAACCAAGAGGAGAATGAGAAGTAGTCAATATATCCTGCTCCAGCCCCATATAATAGCTGTGAATTAAATGGAATCTGTGTAGAGAAGCCATTAGCAACCTCATTTTTAAATGATGCCAAACCTACATATAGTCTATCATCAAACTCATAACCATACTCATCTTCATAACCCTTGATAATCTTCTCTTGATACTCTTTTATATTAGGCAATATCCCTTGATACTCTTTAGAGTAGATGTATGAGATATTTTCATCTTCAGAGATAAAATAGTCATCAGGAACAACAACCCCTGCTGATAGAAAGTATGTAAGAGATATAGTAGAAAATAGAAATTTATTCAAAATTTATACTCCAATTCTTTTTGATTTATAAAATGATAGCGTAAAAATCACTCTTTCTTATATGCTAAAAAGAAAAAAATTTAAGTATAATATCTTAAAAAACAAAGTAAGGTTTTTAATAATATGTTATTTAAATATAAAGGTATAACAAAACAAGGTAAAGGCTCTAAAGGTACAATTGAGGCCTCAACCATAGAAGAGGCAAAACAGAAACTAAAAGCTCAAGGGATTTTCTATCAAAATATCCAAGAGACATCACAAATTAATAAGAAAAATTTTTCACAAAGAGAGATGCCCGGCCCACTATTGAGTTCTTTTGCTAAAGAGTTATCATCATATCTAAATTCAGGAATGTCTATTCTAACAGCAATTAGATTGATAGAGGGGCAACACAAAAAAGAGAAAAAGTATTCATCTTTTCTATCTTCAATCAAGACTATGATTGAAGAGGGTAAGTCTCTATATCACGCTTTAGGTTCACAATCGGTATATCATCTACCAGATTTCTTTTTACAAAGCATTAATGTTGCAGGACAGAGTGGAAAGATGGTTCCTGTTCTTATCCAGATGGGTTCATTTTTCTCCTCTCAAGCAAAGGTAAAAAAGCAGGTTGGTAATGCCATGGCATATCCTCTATTTATCTTCATAGTTGCAATCGGTATGACAGGATTTCTTATTGCATTTGTTGTACCTAAAATTACTGGTATTTTCAAAGATACAGGGCAAGAGTTACCAGATATTACGAAGTTTGTATTGAGTCTTTCAGATTTTCTATCTGCAAATTGGATTGCTTTGCTAGTTGGGTTTATCTCTATTATCATAATATTTAAATCTGCATACAAATATATTAATAGTTTCAAAAAAGCCTATGATGGATTGATGCTTAAAGTTCCTGTAATTGGGGAGCTTATTCAAAATCATGAGTTGGGTAGATTCTCTTACATCTTGGGGCTTATGTTAAACTCTGGAGTATCATATGCTCATGCCGTAAAACTAGCAACTACTACATTTTCAAATTCGGCATTTAGAGAGAGTTTTGAGATAGCATCTGAAAAGGTGATTGAGGGAAATAAACTCTCTCATTCACTCCAAAGAGGAAAAGGTGTTTTACCAAAACGAAACTTTATGCAAGCACTAGCCCTTGGAGAGGAGTCTAGTGAGGTTGCTAGTATTCTAAGCAATATCGCACAACTATATAGAGAAGAGAATGATGATAGACTTAAACTCCTATTGAGCCTTTTAGAACCATTTATGATGCTCTTTATTGGAGGAGTTGTTGGGGTTATTGTATCTGCAATGCTACTACCAATCTTCTCTATGAATTTGGGTGCTTCATAGAATCTTTATGCTAAAATAGAGAAAGAAATAAAGGAGCTTTTATGAAAAATATATTGTTAATTGGTGGATTATTAACTACTCTCTCCATGGCTGATGTTATTGGTGGAGAGGTAGATATTGGGTATTATAACCATGCACCTAGTGGTTGGGTTCAATATAAAGGTGATGTTGTAGATTTGGAAAAAGATTTAAAATGGTCTGATGAGGGAGATATTTTTCTTAAAGCCTATCTTGAACATCCTCTTCCTATTCTTCCCAATATTAAATTGGGCTACAATAAATTTGGACACTCTGGTTCAGGAGAGGTTACAAAAGGATTTAGTTTTGGTGGTGAATCTTTTGGAATTGGAACAGATGTAGATACAGAATTTGATTTAAAGATGTATGATTTAACTCTATATTATGAGATTCTTGATAATTGGGTAAATTTAGATTTAGGGCTTAATGTCAAGTATCTTGATGGATTTATAAGTGTAAAAGGTACAAATATTTTAACTCAACAACTAATTGATGAATATTCAGAGATTAAAACACCTATTCCAATGCTATATGCAAAGGCTCAATTTGATGTTCCCTCAACAGATTTAAGTTTTCTAGCAGAGGGTAACTATGTTAGCTATGATGGAAATACTCTATATGATGCTCAATTAGGAGTTAGATATAGTTTCCTTTTAGGATTAGGTTTAGAGGTAGGATATAAGGCAATGAAGATTAAGCTTAATGATATTGATGATTTGAGTATGGATAGCGATTTTACAGGTGCTTATGGTCAATTGGTTTGGGATTTTTAATGGCAAAAAATAGACGTTTTAGAGATATAAAAAAGGGTAAAGTAGAAGTAAACTCTTCCACTAAGATAGTAAATAAGCCAAAGATACCTTTTGCTAAGGGTACTCTTAGAGCTAAGGCATTTTTAACAGATATTTTTATGTTATTTATACCATTTATATATTTTGTAATATATGTAGTTATGGGGAGTTTAGAAGATGCATCTCATGAGAAACTTTTAACTTGGGGGTACTCTCTTCTCCCATTTATACTATTAATGACTATCTTTATGTATAGGGATAAAGGAAGAACACCTGGGGAGCGTTCTCAAAGTTTAAGAGTTATAGATTATACAACTTTAGAGAAACCATCTCTATTCTCTATTATATTTAGAAATATTACACTTGTTCTTACTCTAATAATTCCGATTGCATGGTTTGTAATGATTTTTAGGAAAGATAGCCGAACACTACACGATTTTATAAGTAATAGTTGTGTAATTGTTGAACAAGATAATTCAAAAAATAGTTAATGAAAATTACCCTTTCACTATTCTACTTCTCCTACTTCTCTTTGGTTGGGGTCTACATCATGTTTATGCCCGTAGCATTAGAGGGGTTTGGGTACAATAAAGTAGAGACAGGAATCATCTACTCAGCTGCACCATTTATGCGTTTTCTACTCCCTTTTCTCTTTAAGCATTATCTTAAATTAACAGATAAGATATATACCATTGCTCTAATATCTACACTCATAAGCTCAATACTCTTCACGTTTAGTGTCAACAACTTTACAACATATTTTTTAGCAAATCTTCTCTTTGGTGCATCTATGGGTGTTACATTACCTTTTGTAGAGACAATATCTCTAAAAGAGCTATCAAAAACTCTATATGGCAAGATTCGCATGTGGGGTTCAGTAGGGTTTATTGTTGTTGCACTATCTTTAAAAGCCATATCTCCATCTCCTATCACAACAATCTACATATTGATATTGACAACTGCTTTAACTCTTATTTTTGGTTATCTCATATTAAACTATAATAGCGAAGAGAAGATGCAAAATGGCGAAGAGGAGAAAGATTTTTCACTAAAAAAATATTGGGCTTTTTGGACAAGCATCTTTCTAATGCAGATGGCATTTGGTGGATTCTATACATTTTTTAGTCTATATGAAACAGCACATGGTTTTAAAGATTACTTCCCATATCTTTGGACTTTTGCCGTTATTTGTGAAATCATAATGCTATATTTCCAAGGGCCACTACTACAAAGAAACCTATTAACCATATTGAAAATCGCAACTCTTCTTACAGTTTTAAGATGGCTAATCCTATATCTCTATCCTAACTCTTTGGAGATGACTTTCTTTAGTCAATCATTTCATGCAATTAGTTTTGCTCTCTACCACACAACAGCCATAACTTATGTATTTTCTCTCTACTCTCAAAAACGTCTTGCTCAACAGTTCTTTTTGGGTATCTCTTTTGGATTGGGTGGCTCTGTTGGCTCTTTTGTAGCAGGATACGTATATGGAGATAGTGGAGAGTATCTTTTCCTATTTGAGGCTTTTGTAACGCTATTAGCGTTTGTTATGTTGTTGGTACATAGTTTAAAAAAATAAAAAGGTGTAGGTCGGGGTATCCTCACCCCGACAATGTTTCTAAAGAGTTTCTAAAATATTTTCAATATCCAAATCAGACTTCCCCATTCCCTCTGAAAATCGTCCAAAATCATCACATTCACACAAGGCAATATCTTAGGATACAAAGAGTTTGTTTAAATCTACGTAGGTGTGACCATGTCACACACTAAATTTAAATAGAAATCTAAAAGAGTAATGTGTGACATGGTCACACCTACAGGAATAAAACCAATGAGATTACAATAACTTTTGTTTCAATCCCCTATAAATCGGGTCATATTGTAATACAGTGGGCAGCGACATCAGGATTTAATTGGTAGTTTCAATCCCCTATAAATCGGGTCATATTGTAATCCTATAATTGAGATGATAT
>CAMZNQ010000150.1 GCA_947313765.1 uncultured Sulfurovum sp. | reverse complement strand
GCCCTCTATTAGAAAATGCTACATCTATTTTCTCTATTAAGAGATTTAAGAATCTCTTTAGTATTACTTCATTGCCTACATCATTTGGTACTTGAATAAATGTATCTTTTCTCATTATGGTTTACCTCTATCTTTCACATTATAACTAATTTCTTTAAATATACCTTTTCCAGTTATTTCAAACTGTAAACCGTAGTGTTTAAATCTACCATCTAGTTTAATATTTACTTCAACTTCATCTAATGGTAATTGTTCTTCATACACTATATGAGGAACCTTTTTATTGTAAGAGATTACTTTAAATACAAAATCTCCCTCATAACTAAGGTATATATCTTTAGCAGCTTTATAATTACTTAATTGTCCATGAGTAAATATAGGAGATAAATAATGTAATTCTAATTCTTCTCCATCAAATAACCTATGTAATACTCCATTCATAGCTAAGTACGCATTATCATTATATATACCTAGGTAACCAGTATCAATTTCTAGCTCTCTAAATACTAATCCATATCTATTATCAATTATAAATAATTTAGATTCAGTAGCTAATATATACATACTATTATAGCCTATAGCATTTATAATATTTTCAAAATTTATATAACCTAATCTTTCCTTAGTAATTATAGATATAGCTCCACCTGTTGAGGTACATATTCCATCTGTTGAAGCCCATACTAATCTACCATCAACTGTTGTTATAGAATTATGTTCTATACAACCTTGACTATCATCTAGTATATATAAAGATAGTACATTTTCATTGTTACCAACTAATATATAAGTAGTATATCTAGTAAATACTAATAATCCGTTCTGAGTAACACCAAATCCTGTAATAGTATTATTAAGTTTTATAACATTAGTAGGTACCCATTCATCAATAGCAAATGCGTTACAATATCTAATTTCATTCTCAATTGCTACAAATAACATACCATTTGATTGAGTAAGATATTTACCACCTACTGGTGGCATGTAATTATTAAAAGATTCTAAGATAGTATTATTAATAACATCATTATCTGCGTTATTATCTATATAAATACTAGTATTCTCTATTTCATCTACTAATACATAATTATTTAAACTACCCCCTATTCTATAAATTCTAGTTTTATAACCTGGATTAATAGTTAATCCTGTTAATAGTATCTGTTTACCAGTTGCATCTTCTTCAGTTACAGCAGTATCATTATAAATACCATCTTTAATATCACTAGTATCTATTAAACATCTAGCTTTCTGTAAGATATTCACATGTAGGGTTAACCTAGAATCTTCTGGCTCTACATTTAAATATAAGTTATAAGTATTATTATCATAATAGAAATATAAACCATCATCATCTTCATGGAAAGGACCAAGATTACCAAGAGCTATTAGTTTATCTCTCCAACTAGTATCACTTGCATCTTCTAATTCATAATAAGAATAAAAGAATCTAGGGTTAAGTAAACCAAAGAATAATAACTCTGTAATATCTTGACTAAAACCTGATTTAAGTGCAGCTTCAACTTTCATATATAATGATTTATAAGTATATGGAG
>CAMZNQ010000149.1 GCA_947313765.1 uncultured Sulfurovum sp. | reverse complement strand
CCAGTTCCATTAATCTTAGTACTGTATTATCTACTACTTTTAATGATTTATTATATTTCTCAAGTTTTACATTGGATACAATAAATATAACTATGAAAGTACTAATTATCATTAGTAGAATAGGAAGAATTAATTTATTTATTTTAAATGTATTTATCATAATAAAAAGTTGATATAAAATATATATTCCTAAAATAATAATGGTAAAAATAAGTGGTCCTCGCCCTCCAGCTGATAAGAGAAAGATAAAAGAGATAATTAAAACACTCCATCGTACAAGAGGTAAACTTTTTTTATCAAAAAAATAGTATAAAACCAATATCCCATTAAGCCATGAGACAGTTAAATATAGAGATGTCATCTGTTTAGCAACGTCTTCTCCTAAACTTAAAATAAGGATCTGATCTCTATTTAGGTAACTTGTATAGAAATTTAAAAAGATTATGGAGAGTATAAAAATACTTACTGTAAGATTTGTTATAAATATTTTTAAATTAAAATCTTTTACTAAAAGAGGAAAGTAGAGTGTCAATACCATTGTTCCAAAGTTTATAGTTTTAGTGATTGAACCATTCATAGAGGAGCTATAGCTAACAGAAAATATAATGAATAGATAAAAGATACTTAACAGGAGTATCAACTCAAAACTATTTTTAGGTAGAGAGAGAAGTGTTTCACGCATATCTCTAAACATAATAATTGTAACAACCAATGCACTTAAAAGTGTGAGGTCAGGTATACCACTTAGCCCAATAAGAGGTAGAATCGCTTTTATTGTGCCACTTAACAGTAGAATGGAAAAGGCAAACTCTTTAGATAATATATAGTGCATTTTAGAGAGATTGTTCCCTATATTTATTAAGAATATGGAGGTAGCTTTTATTATACTCTCTCATGGTTGGTTCATTAAAAGAGGCATTATGCCAAAGCAGGACAAATTCTCCTTGATATTTTTTTACTATATCAAAATAGTAATCAGCTAAACTATTAAACTCTTCAACACTTTTCACTTCATTAGCAAAAGTTGCTTCCATTAATATTAGAGGTCGCTCTAAAATAGAAAGTTGCTCTCTTGACAAAATATTAAAAGGGCTAAAAGGATAACAACATCCTGTTCTAAATCCACTCTGTTGTGCATAGGCTAGATTAGAACACCATTCAATTTCATTATCTTCCCAGAGTTGCCAAGTTGTAGGGAGTTCAAAACGTAAATAGTGTTCTCTTCCTGATGCTATTTTTAATAAAGATACCTCTTCTAAAGCATCTTTCTCTTTTTTAAATTGTAAAGTATTATTATAAGCATTATAAGAGGGGTGAATACCTATATAGTGTCCTCTTTTTTTAATATTATTAATAATCTTATGGCTTTTATCACTTTTTATATCATAACGATTGTCATATTTTTGAGTTGTTCCTCCTGCCATAAAGAAAAAATAAGATTTTAAATTGTAGTGTTCACTAATATCCATAATCATCTCAAAAGTGTCATAAGGGTCTTTTTTATTACCTAGTTTAATCTGAATATACTCATTTAATGTTTTAAATGGTTTAATAAGACTTTTACGATAAATTATGTCACCTCCTAAAGCCCTTATGAGGTTTTTAGGAGTTAAATAGCGTTCTATCTCATCAATGTCATGGGTTAGTAGAAGAGAAAAATTTCTTTTTTTACGTCTTATACTATTATCTAAAGAGGATATCATATTCCAAAAAAACTCAATATATTCATTAACAATAGGACGATTTAAAAAGTTATTTTTGTATGCAAGAGAGGATTGATGTGGAAATCTATTGTGTTCATCTCTATCTTTAATTACATACTCTTCCCAACGTGTTAACATAAAAAATATAGTAGCAAAAATATCAATATCTGTTTTTATAAAAATCTCACTTTGTTCTAGTTTATCTGTTCCAAAGAGAATAGGTAAATTTTTTTCAGAAAAAAAAGAGCTATTTCCACATAAAATATTAATAGGGATAGAATTTTTATTTAAATAACTACCTTTCTTAGGATATTCTGAAAAAAAATTATCATTAATTATAATAAAGCTATAATTGGGTAATATTATCTTATAGTTATTAAAAACCTTGGAAATAGTTATTTCATAAGAGATATTTAAAAATTGATGTAATAGGACATCTATTATATATCTTCTCTCAGGAATATTATTATTGGGTATTATAATTTTTAGCATTTTAAAATTCTTTATATTTATTTTTTAATATAATTATACCATTTTAATCTGTTAGTTAACAATATAATATATAAAATAATGTAAAATATTGTAAATAATTTTTTTATATTAAATATTATTTAATATAAATTTGTTTATAATTTCAAAAAAATTAGGATTGTCAAAATGAGGCTTATTGAATTATATTATGAACGAGTATTAGATAGAGACCCTCCCTATTATGCTAAATATTCATTATGGACAATTATTATTAAACCGATAAGAAAGTTTTTTAATATAGTAATTGTTCCTAATATACCATTTTTACGTCTTAGAGTAGCAATGTATAGATTAATAGGATTTAAAATTGGTAAAAGAACAGATATTGGAATGAAATGTTATATAGATGAGATAGACCCTTCTAAATTTATTTTAGAAGATGATGTTACTATCTCTTGTAACTGCTACTTTACTTGTCATGGAAAGGGACAAGGACATACTCCTATTGTAATTAAAGAAGGGGCATATATTGGAATGCGTGTCAATGAAATAAAAAATAAAAAGGGTGTTACCATAGGGAAAAATGCCATTGTAGGTGCAGGAAGTTTGGTTGTTCATGATGTTCCTGACAATGCAACGGTAGCAGGTGTACCTGCAAAGGTAATTAAACAGAGATGACTAATATAGTTAAGAATCAATCAGAGTTTACTAAAAATGTTTTAACACTTATGACAGGAACAGTGGTGGCACAAGCGATTCCTATTGCTATTAGTCCTATTTTAACACGCATCTATACTCCTGAAGATTTTGGACTTTTTGCACTTTTTTTTGCTATATTATCAATTTTTTCGGTTGTAATGAGTTTAAGATATGAAAATGCTATTATGCTTCCTAAAAAAGATGTAGCTGCTATTAATATTTTTGCTTTAGCATTTTTAATAAATATAGCCATCTCTTTAATACTTTTTATTGCTGTTTTAATTTTTAACGAAAATATAACTAATATGTTAGGAAATAAACGTATCTCATTATGGTTATATTTTATTCCTATTTCTCTATTTTTTGTAGGAGTTTTTAATATTTTAAACCTTTTTAATAATAGAAAGAAAAACTATAAAGATATAGCTAAAGCTCTTTGGATAAAGTCCTTGATTATGGCAATAATACAAGTAGGTATTGGTTTTATTAAACAAGGAGCGACAGGACTTATTTCAGGACAAATTATCTCTCAACTTTTTGCAAATTTTAAACTTTCAAAAAATATATATAGAGATAAAAAGCTGACAACCTCTATTAAAAAAACAAAAATGCTTATATTGGCAAAAAAATATAGAGATTTTCCTAAATTTTCCCTACCCTCTGCTTTAGCAAATGTTCTATCTGGACACTTAGCAAATATTTTAATATCCTCTTTTTTCTCTATTGCAACATTAGGGTTCTACTCTTTAGTTCAAAGAGTTTTAGCTATTCCTACTGCATTAATAGGTAGCTCTATTGGACAAGTATATTATGAAGAGGGAATTAAAGAGAAAAATAAAACAGGCAAATCATCAGTAGTTTTTATGGCTACATTAAAAAAATTATTAATAATAGGAATCCCTAGTTTCATATTACTCTTTTTTACAGTAAAGACATTATTTATTCTTGTTTTTGGAGAGGAATGGAAAGTAGCTGGAGAGTATGCAGAATTGGTTCTACCTATGTTCTTTTTTCAATTTATTGTTACTTCTCTTAGTTCTACTTATGATATCTTTCAAAAATTAAAAATAGAGTTGATTTGGCAACTGGTTTTATTAACGGGAATAGTATTAATTGTTATTATTTCTCATTTTATGAGTATTGATTTTAAAATATTATTGATATCTCTTTCAGCATATATATCAATAATGCAACTTATATCACTATACATAATGAAGCAAATTTCACATAAAGGTAAATAAAATGACAAATATAGAAGCATATAGAGAATTTTGTAAAGAGGAAAAAGATATACCACTTTATAGTAAAGATTGGTGGTTAGACGTAGTTTGTGATGATGGGTATTGGGATGTAGCATTGGTAAAAATTAATGGTAAAATTATGGCATCTATGCCTTATTTTATAAAGAAAAAAATGATTTTTAAAGTAATAACATTACCTAAATTAACACAAACAATGGGACCTTATATAAAATATATACCTAATCAAAATAGTTGTAAAAAACTAGCTTATGAAAAAGAGATATTAAATCAGCTAATAGAGCAATTACCAAAAGTGGATATGTTTAATCAAAGTTTTCATCATAGTTTTACTAATTGGCTACCTTTTTATTGGGAAGGATATTCTCAATCAACAGGATATACATATATTATTGAAGATTTAAATAATATTGAAGATGTTTATAAAAATTTTAGTTCTTCTACTAGAAAAGATATACGAAAAGCTGATAAGCATAATATTAAGATAGTCTCATCTGAAAATATAGAAGCTTTTTATGAAATAATTATGATGACACATAAAAGAAAAAATTTAAAACCAAGAGAATCATTAGATTTTATAAAAAAGCTTTATAAAAAAGCTAAAGAGATGGATTCTGTTATATTAAAATTTGCTATAAAAGATGATATTATCTATTCTGCTTCATTATTTTTCTATGATAATAAAACTCTTTATGCAATTATTGGTGGTTCAAATAGTGAAGTAAAACTTCTTGGAAGTAATCAATTACTTGATTGGGAAATGATGAAATTTGCTTCTATAAAGAATCTTTCTTTTGATTTTGAAGGCTCAATGATAGAAGGTGTTGAATATAGAAATCGTTCTTATGGAGCAGTACAAAAACAATATTTTAATATAAGTAAAATAGATTCTAAAATACTGAAATTTATTTTATAAAAATATTCTACTTCTATTTAATCAACCCCAATTATTTTTAAATTAATTGGGGTTTTATAATGTACTTTTATAATTGTGTCAAATCTAAAATAGCCAATCCATTATAATAATCAGCTGTATAAGCCTTACTGTTATCACTTGAAAGTGATACAC
>CAMZNQ010000148.1 GCA_947313765.1 uncultured Sulfurovum sp. | reverse complement strand
CACTATAAGAATTAACACAAAAATTGTAAAGAGTAAAAAATGCCAAAGGTGTCGTTTTAGCCCTTTAACCAGTTTCCCCTCATAATACAATGTAATAAGTAACCGAAACTCATCTAAAATTTTAGGAAATATAAAATCTGCAATAACACCTCCTATAATAAAGAGAACAAGTAAAGGAATACCTACATAGATTATCAATAAAATGATGATACTTCCACCATAAAAACCATTCTCATCGTAAGGGACAAAGATTTCAGATATATCTTCTCCTAGCAGTAAAGTAGTAGTGGTAAAAATCAATAAAATAAAAAATTTTATATTCATTTGAGACCTTTTAGAATTTTAAATTTTTTATTCTCTTTGAACATAGAAATTTTTGTTAATTTTATTTTTTCATCTAAAACTAAACGATACATTAAAGTACCATATCGCTCACTCTCTTTTTCAAACTCAACTTTATAAAATAGGGATAATTCAGTATGATTTAAATCTTTAGGATAGACCCAATAAATATAACCCATATAAGTAGAACCGTTTGAAAGGTATTTTGCTTGTTTCATCTCTTCAAAAAATGTTTTTACTTTCTCTTTGGTTATTCCATTTTTATAGAGAAAATTCTCTACCATAAAGCTTGAATTATTTTCATGAAAAGCCTTTTCAAAGTTCTCAACATAAGTTTGTCCATTTTTAACAGTTTCACTATATTTTCCATCATTAAAGATAACAATCCTATCATCTCTTAACAGATAATTCATCGTACTTGTACCAAATCTAAAACCCAAATTAAAATGAGAACTATCAAATGTTTTACCTGTTGCAATCATAGTTCGTGTTGTTGTATAACTATTAAAATAGATACCTGTACCAATAAAACCCATAATCGACATCAAAACAAAAGGAATATAAATCTTTAACTTTTGCTTTCCCAAAGAATAGATAATAACCAATAACCCAAGAGGGACATACGGTATATGTTGAACCATGACCCAACAAGTACTTACTATCATTAGTATGGTATATTTAAAAATACCTATTGTTCCTATAATCTCTTTCATTTTCATCATTTACTCCTTTTATTTGATAATAATCTTTGTATTCTTTTTTAGAATTTCTAAAAGTTCAGAAACCTTTTTTTTGTCTTTCTTTCTTATCTTTTTTAAAATCTCTTTAGCATTAAAAGTACAACATTCCATACCTGCATTTTTGTACTTTTTCTCAAAAATAGTCAAATCAATCTCTTTACCATGATAAATATCTACAAGATAACCCATTGCAATATACATAACATAAACATCTCTATTTTCTTTAAAATTTTTAATAAACATATCTTCTATTTTTTTGGGGAAATATTTATGCATCTCTTCATATAAACTAAATATATTAATATAGGCTTGAAATAGACTAGAATCCAACGCTAAGGCTCTCTTGTAACACTTTAATGCTTTTTTATCTTTATCTAAATTTCCATAAGCCACACCCATATTAACCTGTGCCTGAGCATTTTGAGGATTTAATTTTAAAGATTTTTTAAATAATTTTATTGCTTTATTATCTTTTCTATGAATATACTTTATTCCTAAAATATAATAAGCTTCATATCGTTCAGGTCTAACCTCTATCGCTTTTTTATAATTTTCTATACATTTTTTCTTACTTTTTGATAACCAACCACTTTTTATGTATAAGTAATAATTTCGTGGTTTATCATCTCTCTCATTATTTTTTTTAATCGCTTTCTTGTAACAAGCCACAGCCTCTTTTTTCTTTTTAGTATCTCTATAGATATCATGCATTTTAAGCATTATATCGTAGAACTCATGGGTTGTTATGGTTAAGTTAAGAGCAGTTTTATAATATTTTAAAGCTTTATTGTACTCTTTACTTTCTTTATGGATTTTACCTAGTTTCAAGTAGGTATCTACATCAGATAAGTCAATTTCTAGACTTTTTTCATAATATTTAATTGCCTTCTCTTTTTCTCCCTCTTCATAATAAGCTTGTGCTATGTTAAAGTTAGGATACAGATGATTAGGATATTTTTTAATATATCTCTTCAAAGCTTTGATAGCAATAGGATAGTTTCCATTCTGTAGACAATTTATAGCAAAACTATAAAGTAGTGCATCTCGTCCTTCCTCTTTCAATATTTTTTCAAAATCTTCATACTCTATTTCATCCCAAGATTCATTCCAAAGATATAATTCTAAAAATAGAGACCAATAGAATGATTTATTGAAACTTAACCGATTTATTGTCTCTAATTGCTTTTTAGTTGGCATAATTATTTTGCTATTTTCTTGTATAGCTTTTTTTATAAATTTTTCTAGTTTTTTCATATTTTAAGTATATCAAAGTAATAAGAGAAAGTTTGTAAATTTTTGGTAAATTTTTTTTAGCTTTTATCCCCCGTTCCGTAAACCCTCGCGGTTAAGGGCGGGGATATAAGGAACATTTGCGAAGCAAATATTAATAGGAAAAATTAGAAAATTACTTATGAAATAGTGTTACAGATATCTTGAGAAAAAAACTCTT
>CAMZNQ010000147.1 GCA_947313765.1 uncultured Sulfurovum sp. | reverse complement strand
GCAACTGGTTCAACTGGTTATCAAGTAGCTGGTGCTAGAGGTTTGGATTGGTACACTGAGAAGTTCGGTCATAACTTTAAAGCTAACAAACTTACATCTAGATTATTGGATGAGTTTACTGGTGATATTTGGTTTGGTAGAAATGCTCCTGGAAGTAAAAAGAGAGTATTAACTGTACTTGCTGGTGAGGAAGGTTTGAAAAACATATCAACTGCTCTAGAAGCTGATTTATTCAAATCTGGGTCAACTATAGAAGCTACTCAATTTAGCTTGTCAGACATCAGCTCTCCACTCCACAGTAATGCTAAATCATATGGTTTCCAAATTACTGAATATAAGATGAAGAATGGTGGTATAGTAAGATTGTTATACAACCCTGCTGCTGATGATCCATCTAAACATTTTGACATCAACCCTTATACAGGTAAACCTTATGAATCTGAAACTTTGAGATTCTTATCTTTAGAAGGTAAAGGTTCATCTAGTAATATCAAAATGGTTGAAAAGAAAGGAGAACGTAAGTTTGGTTATGTAGCAGGTCTTCACAGACCAGGAGGTGCTGTAAAATCAGCTTTCATGTCACACCCTGGAGATTATTACTCTATGCACGTATCTGAAATGTTTGGTCTTCAAGTAGATGATCCAACTGTTTTAGGTAAAATTACATTTAATTAATAATAAATAAAAATAAAAATGAGAGGAACATTAACAATAAAGCCCGTACTAGATATGAAGGTAAAGGGTGTAGGTAAATTAGGTCGTCATGTAAAAATAACACCTCATGTAGATAAAGATGCAGGTGTTTATGTAACTAATATCCCAGAAGATAGGGTTGAATATCTATCCAAAGCTCTTGGATTTGATGTAAAAAATGATACCTACTATCAACATAAGGAACAAGATTGGGACAGATCGGATTTAATTTTAAAGATTGATAAAACCGAAATAAATTTAGATTTATCAAATCCTATTAATGAAATTAAATATTATCTGTATTCCAATCATCCTGATGTTGCCCCATCTTTAGAGAAATTACAATCAGGGGAATACCCTGGAGCTTTAGCTGTTGTATTTAATAAGGATTTGAATAAAGCTACTAAGAGTAAAAATATTTTAAGAATAAGGAAACTTAACTCTAGTGTTGCAGATATGAGTATCTCACAGAAGATTGATCTTCTTGTTTATACTAGAGATTCTCTATATTCTGATAGTAGTCCTGATGATATTGAAATTGCTTTGGATAATTTAATAAGAAAGAGTCCAGCTAAAATAGAACAATATATAGCTAATAAGAAATCTAAACCAATTGAAACTTCTTTAAAGGTTAAAGTTAAGGTAGGTCTTATTAAGAATATATTAACAAAAGATGGTCCTGAGATACTATTTGAAGGATTCAAACTTGGTGATAGTATCAGTGAGGTAATCCAATATTTGATTGATCCTAATAATCAAAGTGAAAAAGCTAAACTATATAAGTTGCTCAATGCAACTCATTTGATTCCTGATCAAAAAGCTAAACGCTCTAAGAGAAATAGTAAATGAATATAGTAAATGCTCATTATGATTTTAAGATTAAGATAAATAAAATAGATTCTGAGCAATACAGAAATTTACTAGTTCCAGAAATTGATTGGCTTTTAAATTCAGCTCAACTTTTAATTGTAAAAGCAATTTCTAATCCTCGTCATGCAAAGCGGTTAGAGAGATACGGGTTTGAGTTAAATCAAAGGAATATAGATGATTTATCACCTTTAGTAGTTAATGATTTTCAACCACCTCTTCAAGAGAAGGAACCAGGGGTGTTTGTAGCTGAATTACCTGATGAGTATCTATTTCATATTTCATCATCTGTAATAGCTTCTAAAGGAGTTTGTGATGGAATTAAATTTAGAACTACTTTAATTCAGCATGATGATTTAAATAATCAAAAAGATTTTTATAAAAGCTCTTTTCTATGGAGGAGAGTTAA
>CAMZNQ010000146.1 GCA_947313765.1 uncultured Sulfurovum sp. | reverse complement strand
AGACCCAAAGAGAGTTGGGGGTTATGTTTTTTTGCCAAAGATGAAAAACGCTCAAATTGAGAGGGGGAGTTAAAGACCAGATGATTAGAAATTTTAGCTATCTCTTCAATATCTTCCTCTTTAAAAGCAGGGCTATAGGTGTGGGTCTCTTTGGCAAAAGTCTCATGAGAAAGTTTCGCTTCATGCAGTCCCGAGGCACAACAGCCATCTAGGTATTTGGAGACTAAAGGAAAGCTTTTCCAAAGGGCGTACCCTTTGAGGGCGAGTAAAATCTTGACACCAGTCTGCTTTTTTATGTGGGCTAGGGTTTTTAGGTTTTGTTCTAGTAGAGTCTCTTCTAGTAGCCAATAAGGGGTTTTCATGTTGCTCTTTTTACCTTTTTTATTTGTTGTTTGAAATTTCTCTTATTTGCAACTATACTCTTTTTAGCTAAAATACGCCCAATATAAAATAAGGTAGTAAATTTGGAATGTAAACATTTTGGAACGTGTGGTTCTTGTACCATATATGAGTTGAGTTATGAAGATGAGTTAAAAGAGAAAAAAGAGCGTGTTTCATCTCTTTTAAAACCATTTGAAGTAGATGAATTAGAGGTTTTTCATGCTACTCCAGAACACTATAGAGCAAGAGCAGAGTTTAAAATCTGGCATGATGATTTTGGTGCTAACTATGCAATGGGTAGGCTAGATAAAAAGGGTTCTCTAAATATTGAAGAGTGTCCAAAGGTTATTGAGCCTATTGAAAAACGTATGAAACCCCTGCTTAATGCTATTAATAGTTCAGTAGAGGTATTAAAAAAGCGTATTTTTGCAGTAGAGTTTTTAGCCTCTACTAGAGATGAAGTTTTAGTAACAATGATTTATCACAGAAAACTTGATGAGGTTTGGGAGTTAGAGGCTCGTGAACTTGAAAAGATTTTAGATGTTAAAATAATAGGTAGGAGTCGTAAACAAAAAGTAGTATTATCTGATGAGTTTGTAACTGAAAAGCTCTTTATAGATGAAAAAGATACTATATATAGATATTATGAGAGTGGATTTACTCAACCAAACCCTGCTGTAAATATTCAGATGATTGAGTGGGCGATAAAACAGGCTAAAAGAGTAGATGGTGGAGATTTTTTAGAACTATATTGTGGATTAGGCAATTTTACTATTCCTCTATCTAAATATTTTAGAAAAGTTTTAGCTACAGAGATTTCAAAACGCTCCATCTATTCAGCTAAAGAGAACTGTTCTTTAAATGGTGTTGAGAACATAGAGTTTATTCGTCTATCATCAGAAGAGATGACACAAGCTCTAAATAGAGAGAGAAAATTTACACGTTTAAAAGATATAGATTTAGACTCTTATGATTTCTCTACAGTTTTGGTTGACCCACCAAGAGCAGGGCTTGATAGTGGAACAATTACTCTTATATCAAATATAGAACATATTATATATATCTCTTGTAATCCTGAAACTTTAGCTAGAGATTTAGTTGAATTAACAAAGAGTCATAGAGTAGTAGACTCTGCTATCTTTGACCAATTTCCTCACACACATCATGTGGAATCGGGTGTTCTCTTGGTTAAAACTTAATGAAAACTTCATAAAAAATTAATGTTTTGTTAATAATTCTTGGCTATACTCATCCTATTATTTTAGTAATAGGATGAGATGTGATAAAAAAAATATTCTCTATGAAAGTAGCAACTTTGTTACTTTTTCTTTTTGGTGTTATTATCGGTATAGCTACATTTATCGAAAATGATTATGGTACACAGACTGCAAAAGCATTGGTTTACAATGCTAGATGGTTTGAAATTTTTCTTCTCTACTTTATTTTACTTATTGTCTATAATATTATTAAGTATAAGAGTTACAGAAATAAGATGTCAGTTTTTATCTTTCATATCGCTTTTTTAGTAATAGCAATAGGGGCTATTGTCACTAGATATATTGGATATGAGGGGATTATGAGCATTCGCGAGGGAGAAAGCTCTAGCACTATGGTTTCTGATGTAAAGGTTTTACAACTTGATATTAAAAGTGCTTCACAAAGTGAACATTTTGAGCAGTCACTTCTGCTCTCTTCAATGACTAAAAATAATTTTTCAGAAACGATGGAAATAGAAGGAAAAGAGGTTCATTTTGAATTGATAAAGTATCTTCCTTCAGCTCAAAAGGTTCTTGTGTCTGACCCTAATGGAAAAAAATCAATAGATTTAATGGTCTCAAATGGAAAAGGTAGAGGTAAGGTTATTCATATATTTGAAGGAGACTCTTATGATGCAGGTACTTTTATTATTACTTTTAATAGTGATATAGAACCTACACCATCAAAACCACTATTTAAGATTACTCAAAGAGATGATAAGTTTGAGTTAACTCACAATTTTAGTATTAAGACTCTATCTATGTTAACAAGAGAAGAGAGTAATCTTACTAAAGGTGTTAGCACTTTTGAGAAAAAGAGATTATATCAGTTTGATAACAATGGAGTTGTTCTTAAAAAAGTCTATGATAAATCGGTAGAGAGATACTCTAGTAGTGATTTAAAACCTAAGAGTGGAAAGCCTGAAATGATAACACTTAATGTTTCTGTTGGAGATAAGAGTGAAACTGTTAATCTATTCTCTTATGCAGGAAATAGAGGTAAAGATAAGAAGATAAACTTAGATGGTGTAGAGATTACACTTAATTTAGGTGCAAAGGTTATTAATCTTCCTTTTGCTTTAAAACTAATTGATTTTCAATTAGAGAGATACCCTGGTTCAATGAGTCCTGCATCTTATGCTTCAGAGGTAGAGTTAACCGATATGGAAGAGGGGATTAAAGATATGCCATATAGAATATATATGAACCATGTACTTGACCATAGAAATTATAGATTTTTTCAGTCATCTTATGACCCAGATGAGAAAGGAACAGTTTTGTCAGTAAATCATGACCCAGGAACACTACCAACATATTTAGGATATATTCTTTTGGCAATTGGTATGATTTGGAATCTTTTTGATAAGAGAGGTCGTTTTCAAAAACTACTAAGAGGTGCAAGAAAACTACAAAATAGTTCATTAGCAATACTATTTTTACTATTAGTATCTTATAACACAGAGGCTAAATCTGCTTCTCTATCACCATTAGATAGTAATCAGAGCAAAATAGTTAACTCTTATAAAGATGATGCTCTTGATAGATTTGGTAGATTAATTATACAGAGTCATGGTGGAAGGATGAAGCCTTTGGATACTTTTGCTCATGAAGTTGTATCTAAATTAACAGGTAAAACATCTATATATGGAGTTAAACCTACTGCTATTTTGTTAGGTATGACTGTAAATCCAAAACTATATCAATCGTTAGATATGATAAAGGTAGACTCTACAAGAGTAGCTAATGAGCTTGGGCTTAAAGATGGAGAGAAGTATGCCTCTTTTAATGATTTCTTTACTAAAAGTAGAGAGTACAAATTGGAAAAACAGATTGCAATATCGGTACGAAAAAAGCCTTTAGATAAGAATTTATATGATAAAGAGTTGATAAAAGTTGATGAACGTCTAAATATATCATATATGATATATAGTGGTTCTCTTTTAAATATCTATCCCATACCTCATGATATAAATAATAAGTGGGTAAATCCTCAAGATGCCATAACCAGTTTTCCAAAAGAGTTGGCAGGAATGGTACGAATGATGACTCTCTATCTATTTGAGGGTACAACTCAAATGCAAAAAGATGGAAACACTACACAGTTTAATCAGGCAACAGATTTAATTTCTATGTATCAAAAAAAGTTTGGTTCAAAGGTAGTTCCATCAGATAGTGAAGTTAATATAGAGATAGAGTATAATCGTTTAGGGTTGCTATCTAAGTTAGTTCCTCTCTATATTTTAGTTGGATTGATACTTTTAATAGCATCTTTTGTAAATGTTGTAAAACCTAACTCTTCACTTAAGTGGATTGTAAAAATATCTTGGGTTCTAATGATTGTAGGTTTTTCACTTCATCTTTTAGGAATGGGTATGCGTTGGTATGTAGGTGGTCATGCTCCATGGTCAAATGCCTATGAGTCAATAGTATTTATTGCTGCTTCAACAGTGGTAGCAGGGCTTGTTTTTGCCAGAAAATCTTCATTTACTCTAGGTGCAACAGCACTTTTAGCAGGTGTAACAATGGGAGTAGCACACATGAATTTTGTAAATCCAGAGATTACAAATCTTGTTCCTGTTCTTAAATCATATTGGCTAATGATTCATGTAGCAACTATTATTTCAGGAGATGGTTTTCTTGGTTTAGGCTCTATATTATCTCTATTGGTTCTTATTCTATTTATTATGAGAGGTAGAGATGGAGATGAAAACATTGACCGTTCCATTAAGGAGCTTACAAATATTGCAGAGATGAGTCTAATTGTTGGACTATTCCTAATGACTATTGGAAACTTTTTAGGTGGAGTTTGGGCAAATGAGTCTTGGGGGAGATATTGGGGTTGGGATGCAAAAGAGACATGGGCAGGAGTAACAATTTTAATTTATTTATCTGTACTGCATCTTAGATTTATTCCAAAATTAAATAGTCCATTTATATTTAATGTAGCATCACTTTGGGCTTACTCTTCAGTTCTTATGACATATTTTGGAGTAAACTACTATCTTTCAGGACTTCACTCATACGCTGCAGGTTCTCCCGTACCAATTCCAAATTGGGTTCCGTATAGCATTATTGTTTTAATGATTTTAACACTCTTGGCATATAGAAATAGGAGATTAAAGTAGAGAGGAAAGAGGTTGGGGGAGATATATAATCTCCACCCTTTTAAAGCTTAGGAAAAAACTATTTTTTAGGAGCTTCTTCTGTTTTGTTTGCATCTGCTGTTGTGTTAGCATCTTCTGTTTTGTTAGCATCAGCAGGAGCTTCTGCTTTCTTATCATCTCCACCACCTGCAATAGATGTAGCAATCTCTTCAATAGCTTTATCATCAAGTTTAGCTACTTGACCTTTCATTACACCCTTCATAGCTCCACCATAAGAACCATCTTTATAACCTTTAAGAGCTGTTTCAATATCTGCTTTAGACATATCTTTTACAATTTTAGATTTACCAAGTGCTGATTTTTCAAAGTTAGCTCCGTGACACCCTGCACATGCTGCTGTGTTTGCAGCTGTTGCTGTCATAGAAAGTAGTCCAAGTGTTGCGATTGTGATTACAGTTTGTTTAATCATATTTTTCTCCGTGTTTAAGATATAATATTTTATCATAATAATCTTGAAAAAGTTATATTTTTAATCTAAATTGGGTAAAAAAAGAGTTAAATGTGAAATAATTAATAGGATTTCACATTTTTTAGCTTCTATTAGATATAATTATTTAGTTATTAAAAAAAAGGAAAAAATGGTGCTAAATGCCGTTGAAAGAAAGATAGAGCAGTATATATCTGAACTTAATGATGCTCATGTATTATCACTTTACAAAAAATTACCACATGGAAAAAGATTAAGAACAAAATTGATTTTAAAAATTGCAGGTAATAGCTTAAAAGTGATAAAGACAGCTTCTACTATAGAGATGATACATGTAGCAAGTCTGCTTCATGATGATGTGATAGACAATGCAAATACTAGACGAGGGGTTATCTCACTAAATAGTAGTTCTGGAGATAAAACAGCAATTATGATGGGTGACATACTCTACTCTAAAGCTTTTTTTGAGTTGTGTAATATCTCTAGTGAAGTGGCAAGAGTAGTCTCAAATGCTGTTGTTCAGTTGAGTCTTGGAGAGTTGGCTGATGTTGAATTGTCTAAAAAATTTCATACCAATCGTGATGCGTACCTTAAGATGTTGTATCAAAAAACAGCCTCATTGATGGAAGCTTCGGCAGAATCAGCTGCTATTTTGGCAGGAAAACCTAGATATGCTTACCGACAATATGGACACAATTTAGGTATGGCTTTTCAGATGATAGATGATATTTTAGATATTACATCAGATAGTAAAACATTAGGAAAACCTGCTCTTCATGATTTTTTTGAGGGTAAGGTTACTCTACCCTATATGTACCTTTATGAAGTTTTAGGAGATGATGATAGAGAATACTTACTATCTCTATATCGTAAACGATTGAGTGAAGATGAAGCTTTATGGATTCGTAAATCAATGAAAAAACACCATATTATAGAAAAAGCATATTTAGAGGCAAAAGAGCTTATTCATGAGGTAATTAATCTCATGGAATCTTTAGGAGAGAGTGATTTGTCCAATATTGCAAAAGAGATGATAGAGAGAGAGTTTTAAATGTCATACCAAGTAGTATCTTTTAACCATAAAAATTGTGAACAGGTGCATCGTGAAAAGTTGGCTTTTCCCACTGAAGAAGAGAAACTATCTATGTTAAAAAAGCTTACAACTTTTGAGTTTATAGAGGAGGCTTACATATTATCTACTTGTAATAGAGTAGAGATTGTTATTGCTACAAAAGATGCTTTCTCTAGCTACCATGCTATTTTGGGTCTATTGAGCCTAAAGTCTGGTCTTAGTTTTCATGAACTCAAAGGTATGAATGGACGATATGATGATTCAAAAGCCATATCTCACATCTTCTCTGTAGTCTCCTCTTTAGAATCTCTTGTTATTGGAGAGTCTCAAATAACAGGACAGGTTAAAGATGCTTATCGTTTCTCTTTTTTCCACAAAACAGCAGGACGAAAACTAAATCGTGTCATATCTTATGCTGTAAAGTGTGCTGCAGAGGTTCGTAACGTAACCAATATCTCAAAATATCCTCTATCTATTGCTTCAGTGGCTGTTACACAAGCCCATAAAATTTATGGTGATAATATATCTGGTATGACAGCTATTATTATTGGTGTAGGAGATATGGGTAAGATTGCTGTTAAAAATCTTCTACGATTAGGCTGTGATGTTCTTATACTTGGACGAAATAGAGATAAAATAGAGATGATAGCAAAAAGTTTAGGAGATGATGTTCGTTTTGACACAATGGAGAATCTTCACAAATATATCAACCGTTATCGTCTTCTCTTTTCAGCCACTTCAGCAAAAGAGACCATAATCAATGAATCTATGATAGATAATGATAACATAGATAGAGTTTGGTTTGATATGGCTATCCCTAGAGATATTGAGGATATAAAAAATCTAAAAAAGATAGAACTCTTTAGAATTGATGATTTAAAAACCATATCAAAAGATAATTATGCACTAAAGCAAGAACAGGCAATTAGAGCTATGGAGATAGTTGAGCTATATAGAGATGAGTTCTATAAGTGGCTTAGAGCATTATCTATTGAACCTGTAATTAAAAATATGAGACTACAAGCAAAAGATGCAATAGATAAAGAGCTAGAACGGGCTATAAAGAAAAAATTTGTACCCAAAGAGTACGAGGCAAACATTCAAAAAATGGCAGAACAGATGTTTAATCGATTTTTACATGATGCCACACAAAATCTACGTCAATGCTCATCTGAAATTGGCTCTACTAAAAGAGTAGATTCCATAAAAGAGATTTTTAAAATTGTTATTGATGATAGAGATGCTAAAAAATATAAAAAAGAACACCATGTTAAAGGGTATAAATAGGGCAATGTCAATGCCTTAGTTTTTACCCCATTTTAATACAGATTGCATATAGGCTTTAGCCTCGCTATATTTAAAAAATAATTTCTCAACTTTAAGTAAAAATCCCCCCTCATAATTGTAAAATAAACATAAATAAAATCCCACAGAAAAAGGCTCGTAATTGTTTATTAAAACTATAGAAGTATTATTTCACACTCCAAAAACTTTGATGAGTTATCGTGAAGAGCTGGAGGGGTTCATTTCTAATGTTTCACGAAAATTAAAAAATAATGATATTGATATAAAAGTTGTAGATAAGTTTTCAAAAGATACTCAAATAGTTATCTCTTTAGTAGGAACTCATCTTGGAGAGAGTGATGAATTCTATTATGAAAAATATCAAAATAGAGAGTTTAGATTTCTTTTTTATTATTTTCAAGATGTTGAGCTTGGGATTGATGATTTTTCAGATGAAGTATTTGATAGAATTGAGTTTAAATCAAAGGTAGAAAGAGATAGTAACATTTATAGTGCTTTTGAGGGTATTGGCGATATAAAAAGGTCACTAGAGGTCAATCTAAAAGATGCGATATTTGATATAGAACACAAAACAAACTATAGCAAAATAAACTCATCGGTCATTAGTAGAAGTAAGGGCGATAGATTTTATGACAATGATAATAATCTAAGAAGATTAGATAATTTTTTGAGACGAGAGAAGCGAATATCGCTTATCAATGGTCTAGGTGGTGTGGGTAAGACTACTTTGGCGATAGAGTATGCTAGAAAGGGGTTTCAAAGATGAAAAAAATATTTATTTCATTATTAGGAATGGCTGGTTATACACCAATAACTGGAATACGTAAAGCGTCTTACTCTTTTGATAATTCACTAAAAGAAAAATTTGGTAGTTTAGAGAAGCAAGAATATCCTAATATGCTTCCTTTAGTTATTGAAAACTTTAAAGATTATGAGCATATATGCATTTATACAGTAAGAGCCAAAGAAATTCAACAAAAAATATTAGATTTTGAAAAAATAGATTTTAAAATTGGAATAAATGGTATTGCTATTCCTATTGATAAAGAAACAGACCAGTCATATTTCTTAAAACAATTAAATAAAATTATAGAGGGAGATTATGATAGAGTTATCCTTGATGTAAGTCATGGATTTAGGCACATGCCTATATTATCTATTCTTAGTCTGTTTAATCAGAATGTAAGAAATCAAGAGAAGATAGAA
>CAMZNQ010000145.1 GCA_947313765.1 uncultured Sulfurovum sp. | reverse complement strand
GGGAATAAGGCTGTTTCAGGAGATAAATGATGCTTTTTTTACTTAACTCTATTGTAGAGATATAAACTAAAAAATCAACCCTATTGTGGAGATGGGTTTGAAAAATTAAACCCTATTGTAGAGATAGATTCAACTCTATTGAGGAGATAAGGATTGAATTTTAAACAATAAAGCAAACGTAGACGAAGAAATCTATACTTCACTCTATGTTGATAGTCAAATTGTAAAATGAAACTATAAAACACTTAAAGTTCTTGATAAAGAGAATGTTCACTACAATGTAGGACACCTTTGTGGAATGGAAGGAAAATCTGCTGACCCACAAGGTAAATATATTATCTCTTTAAATAAATTGGCGATTGATAGGGTAGCTGACTTTATTAAAAACCCAGAGCATAAATACAAAGAAGCATATGTTAAAGGTATGATTGACTACTTCAATCTTAAAATGCCTAACCAACATATGAGTGATGAAGAGATTAAAGATATTATTGAATACTTTAAATGGATTGATGAGAATGCAAATCTGTTTTAATTGGTATTTTTAATTTTAACTTGGAATCGGAAGGCTTTGCCTCCGTTTTCAAGCTTTATTCTTTAATCTCCATACTCTTATTATCTTCTCTACTCTCATTATCTTCTTTAGTCTCTTCCTTTTCGACAACTATTTTTTTACTTGGCTTCTTTTTTATCATCCATTTTTTAAACGGTTGAAGTGAAGAGATATAATCGGCTACATCTTTAAATTGTTGGTCTTCCAGTGGAAGGGTTGGCATAGCATTTGCACTGTATCCAAAGATTTTATAGAGACTGTATGGGTCTTTTGCATAATACTCTATCTCCTCTTTATGTCGTGAATAGGCAACCATATTAAAATCGGGTCCCATAGAACCACCACCATTAATACTATGACACATTGCACAATTTTCTTTATATACTTTTTCCCCTGCTTCAATATCTGCCATAAGGCTTGTGGTTGTTAGTAATGTTAATGAAATTAGAAATTTCTCCATATAAGTTTCCTTGATAATATTTATTATTTTTAATAATATATTAAATAGGATAAAATTACTCTTAATTCATCTTTTAAATAGGATAAAAATAGTCCTAATTAACTATATTAGTTATAAAATCAATTAGTTAATATTTTTAAACCTTGATGTAAATCACTTTTATAATTGATTTTTTAGACTATACTAAATCCTAAGATTATTAATAGGAGAAAGAATGCACCCAAGTTTTACAAAAGCAAAAATATTTGCATCGTTGGCATTGATTATTTTAACCTTTGCTTTTACACTTCCCATGATTGCTTTTCATGGCACACTTAACAATATTAATGAGGGAAAAAGTGAAGAGATAAGCAGTTTTAGTAAATCCGTATGGAATTTATATAACCAAGGGCGATACAAGAGTGTTGCTACTCCCAAAGAGTCTCATAATAATTTAGATAAGATGATAGAATCTTCTTCTGAAATAGGTGTGGCTTCCATGCCTATTTGGGCTGTTTCACTTGAAGCACCAAACTATCCAAAAGAGGCATTTCCTGAAGGAATTCCTGTATTTTTCCATTTTGATGGATTTTCAGGAGAGGTACATGAGATGAATACCATTAACCACTATGTAGGAATGGACCCTATGTGGGTTGGAGGAAAATTAGAGCGTGAGATTGCTATTTATGCTCTACTCTTACTCTCTCTTATTATGATTTATTTTATTGCATATCATCATAAAATCTTTAGATTGGGAATGCTAATCCCTGTCGTTTTACCCATACTATTTATTGCCGATTACTCTTATTGGCTCTATTGGTTTGGACATAATCTACACGATTGGGGTGCATTTAAAATTAAACCATTTATGCCTACCGTATTTGGAGATGGGAAGATAGCACAATTTACTACTCACTCCTATCCAACCATTGGATTCTATCTATTGGTAGCTATCTCCTTATTGAGCCTCTTGGCAATATTGGCTAGAGGAAAAGCAATACGGCAGACAAGTGTCTAAAAGGTAAACTTTGATTAAACTATTCATAACGCTTTTTTCACTCTTAAGTTTTTTATCTGCAAATGCCCTTCAAGAAGCTATTAATAAAGCTCCTTCAGGTTCTATTTTAAAGCTTCCAAAAGGTGTTTACAAAGGTAGTATTGTTATCAAAAAGCCATTAACAATTTTAGGTAAAGAGGCTGGTGTAGTTATTGATGGAGAGGGAAAAGGTACTGTTATAACAATAGAGAGTTCTTTTGTAACCCTAAAAAACTTAAGAGTAACCAATTCAGGAGAGATGACACATACTTTAGATTCGGCAATTTCAATAAAAAATGCTTCTCAATGTGAAGTTCGTTCTTGTAAAATAGATAATTCTCTTTTTGGGATTGATATGCAGATGGTAAACAATTCAATAATTGTTGATAACAACATCACTTCTAAAGATTTTGAATTGGGTCTTCGTGGCGATGGTCTACGTCTTTGGTATAGTCACAATAACATTGTCCGTAAAAATAGGCTTATTAAATCACGAGATATGGTTGTTTGGTATTCACATGGAAATTTAATAGAAGAGAATGTTGGAGAGCATTGTCGCTACTCTCTTCATTTTATGTATGCAGGTAAAAATATTGTTAAAAATAATAGATATAAGCACAATTCTGTAGGTATATTTTTTATGTATTCTAAAGATACCATTGCCATAGGAAATTTAATTCAAAGTTCTATTGGGGCAACGGGTATGGGAATAGGTATGAAAGATATCTCTAACTTTACCATAAAAGATAATACCATTATTTACTGTGCTCAAGGACTTTATGTTGATAGGTCTCCTTTTGAACCTGATACCCATAATTGGATAGAGGGAAACAAGATACTATATAACTCTGAAGCTATTCATTTTCATTCTCTTTCTGAGAATAATATTATTAAAAATAATATACTAAAAGGCAATATTGAAGATATAGTAAATGATAGTAGAGGAAGCAAAACCAATGAAAATGAGATAGTGGGAAACTATTGGGATAATTATGCAGGTTTTGACAGGAACAGAGACAATATAGGAGATACCTCTCATAAAGTCTATCAATATGCAGACCAACTTTGGGTATATAATCCTGATGTAAAGTTTTTTTATGGTTCTCCTGTAATTTCATTGCTTAATTTCTTAGCAAAATTAGCTCCTTTTTCAGAGCCAATTTTTCTCTTAGAAGATAAAGAACCAAAAATAAGAGTGGAGGATTAAAATGGCAAAAATAGAGACAGAACGACGAGAGTTTATGAAATATTCTACTTTAGGTATTTTAGGATTAGTGTTAGCAGGTGGAGTAGGTCTTAGTCCTTATCTGTTGGCTGATGAGACGCGACTTCGACCTCCTGGGGCAATACCTGAACATGATTTTTTAGGTTTATGTATTAAATGTGGTCAATGTGTGCAAGTTTGCCCTTACCACTCTATTGAGTTGGCAGATTGGGCAAAAGGAGCAGGAGAGGGAACACCCTATATTGATGCAACAGTACGTGGATGTTGGGCATGTGAAGCTGTTCCTTGTGTTTTAGCTTGTCCTACAGGAGCATTGTCTCATGATTGTGAAAAAGCCGAAGATATACATATGGGGATTGCTGTTTTAGAATCTCCTAATAGCTGTTTAGCTGTAAGAGAAGAACCAATTCCTTCTAATTACAATGAAAAAATGCTAAAGTTTATTAATGATGTGAACAATGTAACAGAGTATGAAGAGGAGATATTGAAAAAGTTTGAAAATAGAGCAGGAGAGCCATGTACTCTTTGTGTTGATATGTGTCCTATTTCAAACCCTCTTTCAGCTATTGCAATGGTGAAAGCAAATGGAATTACACGCCCTATAATCTATGAGGGTTGTATAGGATGTGGAGTTTGTGAAGAAGTTTGCCCTACAAATACAGCATCTATTGTTATTAAACCACGTGTTACATATAAAGAGCAGTACGGTAAAGGATAAGTATGATTAAGAAAATATTATTGAGTTCAGCCCTGATTATTTTTATGGGATGTGGAGATGAACAGAAAAAGCAAAACGAAGAAAAAGTAGATAGTGTCACACCAACAATAGAGATAGTATCTAATGAACATGCTAAAGAGATAAAAGTAGCTAATAGAGATAAAAATGATTCAAATAGTACTTTTTATAGAGGGATGACTAATGAGTTTAAACATAGCTATGATTCAAAAAGTCAACCTGCTAATAGAGATGCTTCGGTAAGGATAAAACCTAGAACAGCTGTAGAAGCCAATATGCACATACGAAGCCCTTATGAAGAGGTTCAGATAGGATTACTTGTTGGCGAACTCTCTAAAAAGTTTAGAGTGAAGTGTTCTGCTTGTCATAGTGATTATGCCAATGGTGTCATCGGACCCTCACTCTTGTCTAAAAGTTCAGATGAGATATTTTTGGCGATTACTAATTTTAAAAGTGGTAAAAAGAGTAACCCTTTGATGGATGGACTAATAGACCATATGGAAGAGAGTGAGATTCGTGAAATAGCAGATGAGATTTATAGATTTAATCAAAAACTAAAAGAGATGAGGAGTAAACAGTGAAGCATATAATTGTTGGATTTTTAACCGTTATTATTTTTGGACTTATGGTGTTAACCTATATGGGTGGAGGTGCTTATCATGGTGGCGAACAGGGTAAAGTTATAGAAGATTTTGGAGACAAAATAAGCAACTCTAGCTCTACTAAAATAGAAGAGAAAGATGATAGAGCTAAAGAGGAAGATAAGCTATCGGCATTACGAGAAAAAGCAGGAAATATAGGTGCGTTTGAAGTTAGTCAAGCCTACAAAAGTAAGTGTTCTTCTTGTCATGGAGTAAATGGTTCAGGAATGCAAAATGGTAAAGCCCTAATGGGACCAAAACTTTTTGGACAGAGTAGTGAAAAAATCTATCAAAACTTAATAGACTTTAAAGCAGGAAGAAAAGAGAACATGATTATGAAAGGGTTATTAATTAAATTGAGTGAAGAAGATTTAAGAACTTTTGCTGATGAAATAGGTGAATTTCCTGCTAGAGCAGAAAAAAATAGATAGGTGGTAGAGAGGGAGGAGAAAAGATATGGATAAGTATAACAAGAGAGAGACAATAAAAAATAGCACCTTTTGGTCAACATTTTGGAGTACAACTTCTGAGGGTAAGAAAAAATTTTCATATAGAATGAAACGATGGATTTTAGTTATTGGAATTCATCTACTTTTCTTTTTATCATTTTTTATTGATTTACAAGTATTAGAAGGAACACTTAACGGTTCACGCTTTTTAGGTTTTCACATGATAGACCCTTTTACTACACTAGAGGTTTGGTTGGCTACTTATCATATTCCTATTAATATAATTATTGGTGTCTCAACCATTATTATTGTTTATATGTTGGTTGGTGGTCGTACCTACTGTGCATGGGTTTGTCCTTATGGCATACTTAGTGAGTATGGGGAGAAGCTCCATAACATATTGGTAAAGAAAAAAATCATTAAAGAGAGAAAATTTGACCATAGAGTAAAATATATCTTTTGGGTAGGCTTTTTAAGCATGGCTTTTTTTAGTGGATTTATTATATTTGAATCTTTTTCTGTAGTAGGAATACTTAGTCGGACTATTGTGTATGGTTGGTCATTAGCACTTATTTGGGTAGCTATTGTTTTCTCTATTGAAGTCTTTTTTTCTCGTCGTGCATGGTGTAGTTATATTTGTCCTATTGGAACAACCTATGGAATGATAGGTAAAGTATCTGCTTTACGTATTGAGTGGAATGATAATTGTGATAGCTGTATGGTATGTCATGATGTCTGTTTTGAATCACAAGTATTAGAGATAACAAAAGCTAAATATAAGAAACAGATAAATGATAAAGAGATTAAAACACAATATATTACAGGTGCTGATTGTACGCTATGTGGACGTTGTGTTGATGTTTGTCATGTTGATGCATTAAAGTTTGATTTCAGATTAAAAGATTTGGTATAAGGAGAAGATATGAAGCCAACACCCATAGATAAAGAGATAGTGCTAGACCCAAAAAGATATATTATAAGTGAAACTGATGCCAAAGGAAAAATAATTTATTGTAATGATTATTTTATGGAAGTGTCGGGTTATAATGAAGATGAGCTAATAGGAAAACCTCATAGTATTATACGTCATCCTGATATGCCAAAAGTAGTTTTTAAACTCTTATGGAAAACAATTTCACAAGGTAAAAATATTAATGCTGTTGTAAAAAATTTAGCAAAAGATGGACGATACTATTGGATATTTACTGAGTTTGAAGCACTAAATGATGAAAGTGATAGAATCATAGGATATAGAGCAGATAGAAAAAGTATCTCTCCTCATGTTTTAGAGATTATTGCTGATTTATATGCTAAACTTTTAGCCATAGAGAAAAAAGATAGTATTGAAGCTTCTGAAAAATATTTAATAGAGTTTTTAAAAGAACGAGGCGAAGATATAGAGTTTTCAAATATTATGGAAGAGATACATAGGTTTTATTAGATGATAAAAATAGACAATCTAACAAAAAAATTTGGCTCTACCCTCTCTTTGGATAGTGTTAGTATTAATTTTAATAAAAATGACTCCATCGCTTTGATGGGAGCAAATGGTGCAGGGAAAACGACGCTTATTCGTTCTATTTTAGGTTATTACCATCCTCATTCTGGTTCAGTTTTAGTTAATGGTCTCGACCCCATAAAAGAGCGTCAAGATGTTTTGAAAAATATCTCTTTTTTCCCCCACCTCCCCCCCCCATTAAACCTTGGATTTATTGACT
>CAMZNQ010000144.1 GCA_947313765.1 uncultured Sulfurovum sp. | reverse complement strand
CTGTAAAATTAATCTTTACACCATCTGTTAGTTTAAATACTTTTTTATCCATCTCTTTATCCTTTAAATTTAAATTTTGCTCTACTTTTGGAAGTAAAACCTCTTTTATCTCTCTATATGTAGCCTCAAATGCTTCAAACTCTTTACCATCTGGGTCATCAAAGCCAACATGAATAGTTTTTGTCTCTTTAGGAAAGGTGGGGCAGGTCTCTTCTGCATGACCACATACCGTAACTACTAAATCAAACGCCATATCGACTACCTCATCAAGATGTTTAGAGTGGTAGCTATCTCTCCATATACCATTATCTTCTAAAACTTTTTTTGCATTTTGGTTAACTTTTCCACTTGGAGAGACACCACAGCTATATGCGTTAACACCATTAATGTAACTATTGATTATTGCTTCTGCAATAATACTTCTACATGAGTTACCTGTACAGATAACTAAAACTTTTTTATCCATCTATTTACCTCTATTTTTTAGTAAGTATAGCTAGTTATCCTTATATCAAGATATATTGATATATAATAAGACATAGAGAAAATTAATTTCACTTGGACTTTAGTCCCAAGACTAAAGCCATCGCTTCCAATTTTTCTGAAATTAATATTGGTCAGGTACTTACTCTATTGGCTCTTATTGAATGATAAGCAGATATAGCTATAAATGCTATGCCAATTGTACCCACAATAACCTCATCAATATGGAAAAATATTTTAACTAACATAATAATAGATAGAGCTAAAATAGCATAATGAGCTCCATGCTCTAGGTATCTATATTCTGTTAATGTTTTGTTTCTTAGCATATAGATGGTTAAAGCACGAACAAACATAGCCCCAATACCTAAACCTATCATAATAATAAAAATATCACTACTCAATGCAAATGCTCCAATTACCCCATCAAAAGAGAATGAAGCATCAAGTATCTCTAGGTATAGAAAACCCATAACTCCACTTCTTACTCCATTTAGACTAAAGACATCATCTAATGAAGAGATGATTGTGTAGAGTAAAATACCCGTAAAGTAGGCAAGTGAAATCTCATAGCTAGATGTAATAGATACTATAATAAGTCCAATTGATATGGAAATCATTATATGCATACTTGATAATTTACCCATTTGTTCAATTATTTTACTATCTTCTATGATTGTTATCCACTTCTCTTCTCTATCATTATCAAATATAAAGCTTAAAAAGACCATAAGCAGAAACGAACCACCAAAAGCAAAAATTAGTTTCTCTACAGATACTAAAGTTTCATGATACTCATTAGGGCTATTTAATGCAAGTTGAAAAGTATCAAAAAAACTCAATCCACTAGCTACAGCTACAATAACAATTGGAAAGATAAATCTCATTCCAAAAACAGCAACAATCATTCCCCATGTAATGAAACGCTCTTGCCATTTAGACTCCATTGTCTCCAATACCTTTGCATTTACTACTGCATTATCAAAAGATAGTGAAACCTCTAGTAGTGCTAAAAGAGATACAATATAGAGTGCAGATAGCCCACCTATATATAGAGCGAAAACTAGCCCCACTGCTGTTACGACAAAAGAACTTTTAAAATGTTCCATAATATTCTCCTCAGAATTTAATTTTACAGTTGACAGTTTAGGAGAATAGTGAAAGTTTTACAATAAAACTTTTCAGAACTTTTCAAAACTTTTACATTTATATTCTAAATTAATGTTTTATGGGCTTTTACTATATTAAATAAATAAAAATTTATATTAATAATTAATTTTTCTTTTGTATAATTGATTGCTCAACTTTTACAACTTTCTAAAAAGGGATATAATGGATGGTTTTACTCAAAAATTAAGGCTTATTTTTGTCAAGCTTTTTGATGAAGATATAGATAGATTCACATCAGAGTTTATAGACAACAATAAGTTTGATAAAAATGGAAGACAGAGTCGTAAACAGTTCTTTTTAAATCGTAAAACAGTTCTTAGACGCTGGTTAAATAGAAGTATGAGTTGTACAATTGACTTTCAAAAGAGTTTTAAAAATTATAAAATATCTCTTTATCAATTTAGAGGTAATCCACTTTTTACTATTGATGATTTTAGGAAGAAGGGTAACTTAAGAGAGTTTGAGGAGAGGTTAGACCAATATCTGGAGTATAAACAAGAGGTTTATATAAATAAGGAGTATAGATATATCTATCTCTTTTACAAAGATAGAGATGAAATTTTACTATATACTATTTTAAATTGGCAAAAGAGAGAAGAGAGTAAAATTTCAATTACATTAAAGCATGAAGATAAAACCTATGAGGGAACTTTCTCTTTAGAGGAGGATAATAATATATTTTTGACTATGAGAGTAGAAAATATCACTACATATATGCTTTTTCATGATAGTAAAGATAGCAGTTGTAGATATATTGTTGGTACAAGTATGGGTTATCTTCCTAAAGATAATAAAGTCCCAATATCTCAAAAGGTTATCTTTTCAAAAGAGATTTTAGATATAGATGATATTAACCTATATCTTATTTTAAATGAGACAGAGTCTATATCTACGATTGAAAATAGAATAAATCCAAATAGCTCCTCCTTAACAATGGAATATTTTTCTAAATATAGAGATAAATTAAGAGATTACCATACTCTCTTTAGCCGTTTAGTTAAACATAGATACCATCAAAATTTCTCTTATCGTTTAGCATTTAGAGAGTTTTATGCTTTCTATAGACTATTTGAGAGATTTTCAAAAAAAGAGAGCTATTTTGTAATGAACTATCAAAGAGCCTTTTTTGAAGCAATAAAAACAGTAGAGGCAATTGGAAACATATCATTTCAAGTTGTTATGGAGCTTAAAGAGGAGAGTCTATTTTTTGGAGTAAGTGATAAGGAGTTTAAGATAAAGAGTAGATTTTTAAATTTGCATAATTATGGTATTAACTCCACCCTTGTATTTGTAGTAGAAGATGATGAAAATTTATCTAATAGAGAGATAACTCTTCTTAATGAGATAGCAAAAGAGTCAATTAGCTTAAGATTGGTAAAAAAAGATAAAATTATACACAAGATAAATAGCTTAGATTTCTTTTTTATATATACAGGAGATGAGAGAGATTTTGTTATGGCAGACCCAATTAGAGATAATAAGGATGTTTTTAAACTTTTCATTAACAAAGTGACAATGGATGAGTATAAGATTGATTATGGAAAAATTATTTATGAGAGTAGGGTTTTTTAGTAAATATTTAGATACTATTTTACTATTATAAATAATAAAGGTAAATTATGAGTAACTGTGAAAAATTAAAAAACTTTTTAAATCAAGAGATTATCCCTGATTTAGAAGAGGCAATAGATGAGATGTTTTCTATGATAGAGAAAGCTAAAATGGCTTCTATTGCAGACAAAGAGGAGCTTCAAGACCTTCAAGAGATGCACTCTGAATGTAAAGATATTGTTAGAGAGATTGAATCTAATGAAATGAGTGAGGAAGAGGCTAAAGAGATTCTTAATGAGTTTGTGGAGATGAAAACCTTAGATGAAAATTAAAGCTCTTTTTTTAGATAGAGATGGAGTTATAAATATTGACTATGGGTATGTATATCAAATAGAAAAGTTTGAATTTACAGATGGTATTTTTGAACTTTTAAATCTTTTTTTAAAAAATAAATATAAACTATTTATTGTTACAAATCAATCTGGAATCGGTCGTGGGTACTACACAGATGATGATTTTTGGAAGTTAACAGAATATATGTTAGATGAGTTAAAAAAAAGAGATATACCCATAGAGTCTGTAGAGTATTGTAACCACTCGCCTGAAGAGATATGTAGTTGTCGTAAACCTCAAATAGGCATGGTTGAAAATATACTATCTAAATATGATATTGATTTAGAAAACTCATGGCTCATTGGAGATAAACAGAGTGATATTGATTTGGCACATAATGCAAAGATATACAGTAGTGTCTCTATTGGAAAACGGAAAATTATTAATGCTTCACTATCTTTTTCTACTATTTTAAAATTTAAATCTTATTTAGAAGAAAATCAAGATAAAATATTGTAATATTTTTATTTAAAGAAACTTGGATTTATTATGGATAGAATACGCAAAAGAGAGCCACATATTGCTGTTATTGGTGATTTAATGATTGACCATTATATTTGGGGTTCATGTGAACGCATATCTCCCGAAGCACCTGTTCAGATAGTTAATGTTAATAGAGAAAATGCTGTTCTTGGTGGAGCTGGAAATGTTCTAAACAATTTAATATCTTTGGGTTCAGAAGTCTCCATCTATTCAGTTGTGGGTTATGATGAAAATGGTAAAGAGATGAGTAAACTTCTTAAGAGAGCATCATCTAAAAAAATCACTCTTATTCATGAAGACTACAGAAGAACAACTAAAAAAAGTCGTATTATCGCCTCAAATCAACAAGTTATTCGTTATGATGATGAGAGCAAAAAAGATATAACATGTTTTTCGGAAGATGCACTGCTTAAAATTTTTAAACTAGAAGTAAAATCTTATGATATTATAGTTCTATCTGATTATGGAAAAGGTGTTTTAACAGAAAACTTAACCAAAAAGATTATATCAATAGCTAAAAAGCATAATATAGCAATATTGGTTGACCCAAAAGGTAATGATTACTCTAAATATGAGGGGGCAACACTTTTAACTCCTAATAAAAAAGAGGCTATGTTGGCTACACAAATGGGTATAGATTCTAAAGAGAGCTTAAATGTAGCTATTGCAACTCTAAAGAAAGATTTAAAATTAAAATATTCAATCATTACCCTAAGTGAAGAGGGGATTGCACTACTAGATAGAAAATTAAAGATTATTCCTACAGTAGCAAGAGAGGTATTTGATGTTACTGGTGCGGGAGATACAGTTATCGCCTCTTTAGCTGTTGCATTAGCTAGTGGATTTGAGATTGAAGAGGCTTGTCAATTTGCAAACAAATCTGCAGCTGTTGTTGTCGCAAAAGTAGGTTCTGCTACTGTTTCACTAAATGAGATAGAGGAGTATGAAGAGTCACTAAATAGTGGAAAATCTGAGAATAAAATAAAAGAGTTTGAACAGATAAAAGCTATATCTAAACGATTAAAAGAGCAAAATAGAAAAATTATTTTTACAAATGGTTGTTTTGATATTTTACATCGTGGTCATGCAACCTATTTACAACAGGCAAAAGAGTTGGGAGATGTACTCATATTGGGGCTTAATAGTGATGAGAGCATTCGTCGTTTAAAAGGAGAAGATAGACCAATTAACAATTTAGAGGATAGAGCTTTTTTAATGGGTGCTTTAGAGAGTGTTGATTTTGTTGTTCCTTTTGGAGAAGATACACCTTATGAACTAATCAAGCTAATTAAACCTAATATTTTAGTAAAAGGGGCTGACTATGCAGGAAAAGAGGTTGTAGGTTCAGATATCGCTGATGAGGTTGTACTTATTGATTTTATTCAAGGAAAAAGTACTACAAATATAATAGAAAAAATTTCAGGGAAAGAGATATGTTAAAAATGATAAAAAAAGAGTTAATAGCACATAGAGATACAATAGATAGAACAATAGATTCAATGATACCAGAGATAGAGAATGCTTCTAAGATGGTAGTAGATACTCTAAAAAGAGGAAATAAAGTTCTTCTTTGTGGAAATGGAGGAAGTGCATCAGATGCACAACATATTGCATCTGAATTAACAGGACGCTATAAGATAGAGAGAAGAGGTTTAGCTGGAATTGCACTAACTACAGATACATCTGCACTTACTGCAATAGGTAATGATTATGGTTTTGATAGAATTTTTGATAGACAAGTAGAAGGGTTGGTTCAAAAGGGAGATTTGCTTATTGGTCTTTCAACATCTGGAGAATCTTTAAATGTTCTCTCTGCTCTACTTTTAGCAAAAGATATGGGTGCAAATACATTAGGTTTAACTGGAAAAGGTGGAGGGAAAATAAAGTATGCTTGTGATTTGAACTTAGTTAGCCCTTCAGATGATACACCTCGTATTCAAGAGATGCACATACTAATTGGTCATATCATTTGTCAAGCTGTGGATGAGGCTTTTGTCTCTTAACGATACAACTCTCCATCATAAAGATGATTAAGCGTAATAACAAAGGCTAAAGCATCTCTCTCTAGCTCTTTGTCATGTTCAATAGCCTTTAGATGTTCACCTACATACTCATAGGTTTGAGCCTCTTGGCTAGGGATAACTACAGCTACTCTGTTGCCAACTCTTAG
>CAMZNQ010000143.1 GCA_947313765.1 uncultured Sulfurovum sp. | reverse complement strand
TGCAGATATAGGTAGATTTTCATTTTTAGCTACATCAATAGCTCTCTTTAGAACAATTGGATGAACAGAGTAGGGGGCATGTATAGCAATAGCAGGAGTAATACCATTAGCCTTAAACTTTTTAGAGGCATCAAGACGTTCTAAAAAATTATTATATAGCATATCTGCTGTTGAAGCATTAGAGCCTATAAGCTCATTGAAAAAGAGAACCTTTTGGGGAGTCTTTGTACAAACCTCTAGCTCTATTCCAAAGCTAGATATTGCTCCAAAAGTTGTTACTCCTGAAGCCATCATCTCTTTACATGCTTCCATCATCTTCTGATTATCACATTTAGCAACTAAATCTTCACGGTTTTCAATAACTGAGTCTAACCAAGGCATAAAACTCCCATATTGTAAAGTTGTCTTGTTAGCAGAAAACTCTAGGTGGACATGAGTATTGATGAATCCAGGGTAAAGAACAGAGTTAAATCCTGTTTGAGTAATTGTTGCATCAGGATAGGCTAATTGAAGATTTTGAAGAGTATCAATAGCCTCTATTTTATCTGAAAATGCAACAGCTAGATTCTCTTTAAAAGAGTTATCTATGTATAGATATTTTGTGTTAATTATTCTCATTTTATCTACTTTTTGAGAATTTTAACATATTTTTTTATTTTAATGATTTTTTACTAATCTCTTCTAAAAAAGTAGTTGCATAAGCACCTTTTGGAAGATAGAAATCAATAGTTAATTTCTCTTCAATTTGATTATATTGAAAACTTAAATCTTCAGGAAAAATCCAAGCAAATCTTCTGTCTCCTTTTAGTGCATATAGCTCATTATCATCAAAAGGCTCTTCTAACTGACCTGCATCAGATAAGGCACGTTTTACTTTATATCCGATTAAAAGACCTGTGGGGCTAGATTTATGAGATATAAAATCTTTTGATGCTCGTTTAAAATCTTGTAGATAGAAACTTTTTCCATAAGGATAATCTTTCATATCATCACCTATAAACAGTTTAAAAAAATGTGGCTGTTTTGCTAACTCTTTTACCAGTTCTAGGGGATAATTTAATATTTTAGAAGCATCTTCAACAGAATTTTTAGAGACTATTTTCGAGATAGATATACGTTCAGAGAGCCAAGAGTTAAATTGAAAACTTTGGTAAGCAGATACTAAAAGTTTCTCTTTTGCACCTTTTAGCTTTTTACCAGAGTGAGCTATCTCTTTTCCCTGTTCGTATGACTTTGAATCCTCTCCAAAACGTTGATATCCATAGTAGTTAGGTATCCCTTTTTGAGTCATATCTTTTGCTACCTTTTCAATACTCTCTTTAGACTCTTTATCTACATTATGTAAAATAATTGAAAATCTATTTCCTTTAAGTTGACCCACTTTAATTGGAAATTTACTATATCTCTTTTCCAATATCTCTATCTTTTGCGTTGTTAAATTTTTAATAACATCTTTTTCATACTCTCTAGGAATAGAGATATATTGAATGGTTGTTGCATTTTTATCTTTAAGCCCTGCATATCCTATATCTCTATGTTCTAGTTGTGTAGCCTTAGATATAACATTTATGAGTTTAAATGTACTCATGTCAGATTTCTTTATCTTTAAAATAAGATTAGAACCTTTATCTAAAAATTTAAAAAGAGGAATCTCCTCAACAAAAAAACGTTCAATAGTTTGAGCAAAATCAAAATTTATAGGTTGGTGGTTGTAAGCGTAAGTTTTTTTCATGTGGAAGTATAGCAGAAATTTTCTACTTAACTAGAGTTAAGTAGAGTTACAATTATCTTTTATTTGCCTCATATATTGGCATAACTTTTGGTAGCATAGCTTTTATTTTTGCAATACGGTTAGTTGGTGCAGGGTGCGTAGATAGATATTCAGGTGGAGTTTGACCATCTTTTGCAAATTTTTCCCAAAAACTTAGAGCATATTTTGGATTGTATCCTGCTTTTGCCATTAAAACTAGACCAATCATATCTGCTTCATACTCTTGTGTTCGAGAGTGAGGTAGACTAACTCCTAATTGAGTACCAATTCCAAAGGCTTGCATAACCATAGCTGTATTTTGAGGATTTCCCCTACCTTGCATTACAGCATTTAAAATTTCACTTCCAGCTTGTTCTAGTTGTCCACGGCTCATTCTCTCTGCTCCATGTCGTGCAAGTGCATGACCTATCTCATGACCCATGACAGCAGACAACTCATCATCATTAGATGCAAATTTAAATATGCCTGTATATACAAATACTTTCCCTCCTGGTAGACAAAAAGCATTTGCTTCATCTTTATCTATAACAAAAAATTCCCATGTAAAGTTTTTTGCTATGGGGTAATTACTATTTGCTGTTTTTGCAATACGCTCTCCAATACGTTTTACCATCTCATTTTGTTTTGGGTCTTGAGTTATTTTTTCTGTTTTTAATACCTCTTTTGCACTCTGAAAGCCTAATGACATCTCTTCTTGAGGACTTATAGTAATAAGTTGTGTTCGTCCTGTAACAGGTGCTTTAGAACATCCTATGAATAAAAGTGCTAAAATAGCACCAAAAATTATCTTTTTAAATGGTATTTTCATTTGAATCCCTTTTGATTTATGTGAGTCCATTATATCAAAGATATTTAAAAAAAAGAGGATAGAGATATGTTTAACATAGTGTTAGTAGAGCCACAAATTCCACCAAATACAGGAACAATAGGAAGATTATGTGTAAATTTAGGGGCAAGATTACATCTTATTAAGCCATTAGGGTTTGATATTGATGATAAAGCAGTGACAAGAGCAGGTTTAGACTATTGGAGAGAGTTAGATTTGGTAGTTTGGGATAGTTTTGATGAATTTTTAGCTAAACACCCTATCGGTTCATCTTCTCATTTAGCTACAACTAAGACAGATAAATTATATTTTAATTCCAATTTTAAAAGAGGAGATTATATCTTGTTTGGTTCAGAGACAAAAGGCATTCGTGAAGATATACTCTTAGAAAATAGAGAGCGTTGTATAACTATTCCAATGGGTGGAAAAGGTAGAAGTTTAAATCTTGGAGTTGCTGTTGGAGTTGTAACCTATGAAGCTTTACGACAAAATTATGATGGTTTTGAGAAGATAACCATTAAAAATAGTTTGGAGGTTTAAAATGGCTATTGGAGATATAGTATATATAGGTGCAAGTCTACTGTTTGCATACATGACATTTGTAATTATTCGTGGAAATTTTCAGCGTAAGTTTGATAGTGAAGGGAATAGATTAGATTTAAAAGATAAAGATGATGATAAAATTGGATAGTATAACAAATATTAGTGCAAATCCACCTCATTAATTTGGTGGAGTATCAGTTGTTAATGATATTTGAGATTCTATTTTCCACTAAAGTAGTTCCAAAGATAAAGAGTCTCTGAAATTATAATTATAGACATAATTATAAAAAACTCTATATCATAATTTCTTTTATTCTCTTTGGATATTTTTTTATTTAAAGGTATTGCATCAGAGTGTCCATGATTTGGCAATCCACCAACTTTTTCTAAAATTAGATGTTCTACCATCTCATCTGCTATATGTTCATTTTCTCGTTCTATTTTATTGATTTTTTTCATAAAACAACCTTTTAAAATATTTTAGAGTAAAGTATAACATAAAATATTACAAAGTAAGAAAAGAACAAAGGAGATTCTATGCTATATTGTAACAAAAAAACAAAAAATAGTGTTATATGTTAACTACAACCACAACTACCTGAACCACAATGTCCACCACTTGCTTCTCCACCAACAATACCTGATTCAACCTCATCAGCTGTTGCTTCTCTTGCAGATAGAACAGTTACAGAGAACATTAAATCTTTACCTGCTAATGGATGGTTAAAATCAATTGTTACATCTGAATCTGTAAATGATTTAACTGTTACTTGTGTTGTTTGACCATCTTCACTTTGACCATAGAGAGTAAGACCCTCTTTAAGTTCAATACCTTCAAATTGCTCTTTTGGAAGAGTTTGAACTGCTTCATCATTGTACTCACCATACGCTTCTGTTGCTGGAACTAAAATGTCTCCATTTTCGTCAGCTTTCATACCACATAATGCTTTTTCAAGACCAGGAATAACTTGACCTTTACCCATAATAAACTCTAATGGTTGACCTGTCCCTTTATTGCTATCTACAACTTCTGTTGTTCCTGCCTCTTTTACTTCGTACTCAATGCCTACAACACAATTTTCATTTGTAATTGTCATAGAATCTCCTATTATTAATTTTCAACATAATATCGAAGCAAACTTATTTATTACTTTATTAAATTCTTTTTTTTGCAATTGATGCTGATTTTGTATTTGGATAGTTATCTATTAAATATTGAAAAAAGCCTTTTGCTTGTTCTCTCTCCCCAACATTTTCCAATGATATTGCTGTATGAAGATATAGTTCAGGCATGTAAGATGCTTTGTCATACAGAGAAGCACTCTGTTTATAGTAAGCTATTGCATCTTTGTAGTCTCTTGTATAGTATGAACACTCTCATAAATAGTAATTAGCTGAAGCAGGTCTATAGCTATCGGCTAATGCCTCTAAAAAACTCTTTTTGGCTAAAGAGTAGTTGCCATTGGAAAACATAGCAAGAGCATCTCTATATATATCACTACTATTTGCTTGTGAAGAGGAGTTAGTGGAGTCATTAAAGTTTTGATTCTGTTGCCCACCATTTCCTGATAATATATTTTGTAACTCATCTCTTGATATGTAACTATTGTTAATATTATCAATCATCTCTCCTAACTTTAAGAGAAGAGAGTATGTTTTATTGCTATCTTTTTTGATTGGTTCTACCCTGTTTGAAAGAATCTTCATCTCTTCTTTTAGGCTAACAATCTCTTTATTTTGTCCCTCTATAATTGTGGTAAGTCCCTCAATCTTTAATTGTTGCTCTTTGACTCTATTGTAGAGCCTTTGAACTCTTTTTGTATTGTCTAAAACTTTCTTTTCCGTCTTTGTTAAACCATAAGGGTTAACGCTATCTATGTCTCCTGCACCATATACAGATGGTTCATAGGAGTATAGTAGGGAAGAGAGTCCAATAGATAGATATATAATAGTTTTTTTCATAGCATACTCTCTCTAGTTAGATGTTGTAAGTTTAAATTCAACACGTCTATTTTTAGCATAACAAGATGCAGAACTACTATCAACACACTCAGGAGAACTCTCTCCTAGACTAACAATAACAATATTATTATCTTTAATTCCCTCATTAATCAAAGACTCTTTAACTGCTTTTGCACGTTTTAAACCTAAAGCATAGTTATACTCATCACTCCCTGAAGCATCACAGTTACCCTCAATTTTCAAAATATTTCTTTTACTTATTTTAGATTTTAATACATTGTAATTATTATGGATAATAGGTAATTTATCTGAAGTTATATTGTATTGGTCAACATTAAAATAGATATTTTTTATATTAGAACCCATATATGAGCTATTATTAGAATAATCTAATCCCCCATCATTATAAGTTGAACCGTTATTTCCATAATTTCCATAACCGTAAGGGTCTACATTACTATAGCCACCATAAGAGTTTGTGTCACTACTATTTCCATATATTTGAGTTCTACTATCTCTATCGCTTCTAATAGTTGAGCTGTTTTGACCTCTTTTAACAACACTCTTTTTTTTATCTGCACAACCGTTTATGACCAATATTGCTAACATGGCAAGTAGTAAATTTCTATTTTTCATTTTTATCCCTTTTTAAAAAAAATTACCAATCTATAGATTGAATCTTTCCACTCTGCATCTTAAATAATGCACTCTGCTTTGTTGCTAAATTCATATATCCTATCAAATTTCTTCCACCATTTTTCTTTATATAGAGGATTACTTTTCCATCTGTTGAGAAACGTGGTAGTCTATTTTTACCAGAACTAGTTAATGGTCTGACATAAGAGCTATTTGCTGAACCTAAGTAGATATTATCTGAACCACCCTCTCTAACAGAGTATAGTAGATATTGACCATAGGCATCACACGCACTATTATCATTACCATAGTGTCCTGCTAAAGATACAGAAGTTGAACCGATAGATTTTGTATATATATTCGCACCTCCTACCCTATCTGATACAAAGGCTATTCTACTCTCATCTCCTAAATATTTTCCATTTACATCAATACCTCCAAATTTTGTTAAACGTTTTTTTGAGCCACTATTTACATCCTACTCATAGATATCTGCTTGACCATTTGGTGCCATTGTTAAAAGTAATCTACTACCATCTGCAGTAACATCTGAAGCTACTAACATGCCTTGTGAAGAGAGAATCTTTTTTCTTGTACCTGAACTCATGTCAACCTTATATAGAGTTGGTAAGTTACCATTGTATGAAGTATAGTAAAAAGCACTCTGAGCTACATTTGCCCACTTTGGAAAAAGATTTAATCCTCCACGAACTAAAATAGATGAGAATGTTAATGTGTAGTCTGCAATCCATATCTCACTCTTTCCAGAGGATGTATATTTGGAGAATAGGATATTTCTTTTCATCCATGAAATATCTTCATATCCTAAAGCATTATTGATATCAACAATTGCATTATGAGCTAAAAATGGATAGCGTGATGCTACATTTATCATATAAGATTTTTGAAAAATCTCATTGGAATCAGAAGTTTGTATCAATTTTACTTTTAGCTCTTTTCCACTTTTAGAATAGGAGTATTTTATTATGTACTCTCTATCATGAACCTCAGTAGGAAGTAAGTTATCATCATAATATGCTCTTCTTAACTCTGTATCGACTACAAAATGTCCACTCATCTTTAAATCGGTTAGTAGAAGTTTAAACATTTTAGAGTGATTTGGACTACTCCCTGATGTTGTTTTATCTTCTAGTAGAGAGAGTGTTGCTTTTGATTCTACATCTTTTTCAATGCTCAATACAGCATCAAAAGAGTATATATTAAATGTCAATAGAAAAAATAGTATAAATCTCAATAGATATCCTTTGTTTTAAAATATATTTAGTAATTATTACATCTTATTGTATTACAATTGTGCTAAAAAAGTTAATTTTTTAAACAAAAGTAATTTTTATCTAACTGTAAAATCTACTCTAATTGAATATGGGGTTGATTTAGAGTGTCTACTTAATTGTCCCATTCTGTTTAATCTATCTAAAAATTGACTTAGTGAAGCTCTCATAGCTCCATCTGCTCCACTTATTATTTTATATGAAAATTTACCACTATTATAGATAGTTAATTTCAAAGATACTCGTTTACCTCTATAGGCAGAGTTTGCATTCCAATTATTCATATGACGTTTTACTTTTGCAATATAAGCATTTTTAACACCACTATCACTGTTACGGTTAGATACTCTACCAGATTGATGAGTATTTTTAATTCTATCTGTAATTGAAGAGTTGTGTCTTACTCTACTTGGAATTTTTGGTACAACAATATGACGTTTTATGGTTCTTGGTTCTCTTGTTACATCTTTTGTCTTAATAGATGAAAATAAATCTTTTGCTGTTTTTTTAGGAACTACTTTTTTTGGTACAACCTTTTTAGGAGTATGCTTCTTTACAATATGTTTTTTTACAGTATGCTTTTTGGGAACTACTTTTTTGGGTACAACTTTTTTAGGAGTATGCTTCTTTACAATATGTTTTTTTACAGTATGCTTTTTGGGAACTACTTTTTTTGTTTCTCTCTTAATATGAATAGGTGGTATAATTTTAGGTATAGATTTTATATGATTAGACTCTTTTGAACTTCTATTAAAAACAGTTTTGTCTGAATTTACAAGAGTAACAGTTACTCTATTTGAATTTTTTTCTACATAATTCTTGGCTTTTGTTTGACGAATATTATAGAAATATAGAACCAAGAATATAAGCCCCAAGTATATAGCAAAAGCTACAAGACCTGACAACAGTTTTCCTTTATTCATTTTGTATTACCTTTATTTTTTTAGAAAAAAATATCTTTTACTGCGTAAGTAGTGAAACTTTAGTAAATCCACTCTGTTTAACTACTTTTAAGAGAAAGATAACATTTTCATAGGAAATCTCTTTGTCTGCATTAATAAAAACAACCTGCTTTTTATCTAAACCACCTGTTTTTAATCTAAAGGCATCAGGAAAAGATTCTATTGTAAATTTATCATCTTTATAGTGTATTGTTAAATCTTTTGTTATTCTAACACTTAATGCTTTTGAGTCAGAGACAGATGTTTTTTTAGAACCATCAGGAAGATTAATCTTCTCCTCATAATGCATAACAGGTATGGTTATCATAAAAATAGCCATAAGAACCAACATAACATCAATAAGTGGAGTAATATTTAAATCAGGAGCTTCATCCCACTCATACATATTTAAGCCCTTTGAGAGAGAATTAACTCTGCTTGACTATCAAGTAAAACATTTAACTCATAAGCTTTTCTTTTTAGAATTAGATGAAAAGTGTATGCAAATGTAGCTACAGCAATACCCCCAGCAGTTGCAACTAGAGCCTCTGAAATGGCAGGTGCTACAATGGCTATGGATGTACCACTCTGTGTTCCTAATTTGGAAAAGGTCTCTAAAATTGCAACAACTGTACCAAATAGACCAATAAATGGAGATGTAGAAGCGATAATAGAGAGAGCTGTTAAGCCAGATGTAGCTGATTTGATGGCTTCATTTTTACCAACTGAGAATATGGCAGAATTTGGAATCAATACTTTTCCAAGATATGGGAATAGAAGTGATTTTGAATCAACACTCTTTGCTCGTCCCATATATAGTTTTCTTAAAGATTTCTCTTCTATTACAATTTTACTCTTCAAGGAAAAATAGCGATATATATAAATCCACAATACAATAAATAGATAGATAGATAAAAGTCCTAAAACAAAAATAGTAATGGCTGAACTTTTATCTAAATAAGCAAATAGACTATCAGATAACTCCATATTTATTACCTTTTTTTTTAATTCAAAATATATTAACATATTTGAACTATCTAAGGGCTTATATTAATTTTTTAAAAAAACTCTTCAATCTCTTTCAAATACTCTTTAAATCCTAAAAAGCTATGGTCTCCACCATCTTCTAAAATCAGTTTAGCATTTGGTAACATCTCTAAGGCTTCTCTGTGGTCTATTACCTCATCTCCCTTTTGGAGCATAAGCATTAAATTTTTCTCATTTGATTTTTCTATCTTTAGAGCTTTTAATTGCTCTATGTGTGAACTACTCCACTCAAATTTGGTTAAGTCATAATAGTTAGTAGCCATTCCACTCTCTTGCGAAAGACGTATATCTGCATTTAAAGCAGGGTTTACCAAGACAGCCTTTATATCATACTTATCACTTAAATATCGTGCATAATATCCACCTAAAGATGAACCAATAAGGCAGACTCTCTCTCTGGTCAAACCATACTCTATTATCTCTTCCAATGTTTGAATAGCTAATTTGGGAACATAAGACAAAGAGGGAGCTAAAAGTGACTCTCTATCTTGAAAATACTCTCTTATTCTATCAGCCTTAAAACTAAAACCACTACTTCCAAATCCATGTATAAATATAATCATCTTCTATCCTTTAAAACTATCTCTAACTTTCATCAGCAGTTTACCCAAATGATTTTATCCTACCCCATCAGTTGTGCCCCAAAATCTATCTCCCCAACTATTTTTCTCTTCTATATTCCCCTCTATTTGTAGAAGTTTCTCTTGTAAATCTAGGTTTTGAGTAAATTTAAGATACAAAATCTCTTCCATGAGTTTTAATTTTATAGCATCCCAATCATCTCTAATCTCATAACTCTCTGCTAACAATCTATTGGCTTCTTTTTTGGTACTTTTAGGCTCTTCAAGTCCTCTAATATACTCATGATAGGTTGTATCATTACACTTCATCGCCTGATAGATATGTTCACTACTCCGATACTCTTTCCCTCTATAAATAATATTACAAGGGTACATATTACTTAAAAATCTCTTCTCACCTTTAACCTCTACTTTTTCCCAATCGACTGCCATTTTTTTTCCTTGTATACAGTATTTGAATCTTTCTTTAAATGCTCAAATATTATCATTTTTTTGTTATGAAGGGTTTGAGGGGTGAGAATAATTTTTCAAGAATGATGAGAGCAAGTAAAAATTGGAGATTGAAGGGCAGGGGTGTGAAGTTCGCCATCTCTTTAAGCAGTTCTTTGCTTATGATGTCTTTTTTCATTTTCACCCTTTCATTGAGTTAAATAATATTAATATAAAAGAATAAAAAAACATATAAATATATCATAGTGTAATGTTTTGGCTCTGTTTTGAGGGTGACTCTCTATTTATACAAATTTTTTATTGTTTTTGAATA
>CAMZNQ010000142.1 GCA_947313765.1 uncultured Sulfurovum sp. | reverse complement strand
GTTCTTACACCTGCCATACCTGCTCCAATTGCTGCTGCAACACCTGCAATCTCATCTTCCATCTGAATTGCTGTCCCACCAATTTTTGGTAAAAGATCAGAAATAGTATGCATAACTTCACTAGATGGAGTTAGTGGATACCCTCCAAAAAACATACATCCTGCATCTACTGCTGCTCTTGCTGCTAAGTCGTTACCACTTGAAATTACTTCTCTTGTTGACATTAGTTAGCCTCCTTATAATCTGTTGGCAATCTAAAGCCATTATTGGCAATTGCCTCTTGTCTTGCTTTTGCATTTTTTGAGAGTTTTGCAAATTTAAACTCTTTTTTATCTGCTACATAGATAGCAAAATCTGGACATGTGAGTTCACACTCATTACATCCGATACATGAATCAGGAGCAATTACACTAATCATCGCACCTAATGTTGAAGTCGGTTCTTGTTGCATTGAAAGAACCCCAGCTGGACATGCATCAACACATATATCACAAGCTTTACATCTTGCTGTATCTACCCATACTGGAGTATTCTCAGGAGCTTTCATTACTGCCATAGGTTTCCCCTTTAATCTTTTGAATTTTAAGTGAGATAGTTTCTATCACTTCAAGTAGAATATCAAACTTTTTGTAATGAGTGTATAAATAACCCACTATTATTGATGTGATAACTTGGTATGTTACCAATTGGAGCAATAGGTTTTAAGCTTTTTTTTAATATAAAACAAGGGTATAATCTCAATTAGAATGGCTAATTTTTTAATGGGTTTTTCATCTATATATGTAGTTATCTTAATATTTAGAGGTGGAATTATTGTTCAATGAACCTCACTCTCCCAAATAGTAAATTATGGAAGAGGATTACGAGAAATATTGTGTTCAATAGTAGAAGAGAGAAGAGGGTAGATACTCTTCTCTATTTAAATTAACCTAAAACTTTTTTAACAGCTTTACCAATCTCAGCAGGACTCACGACAACTTCAACACCAACAGCTGAAAGTGCGTCCATCTTCTCTTTAGCAGTACCAGCAGAACCTGAAATAATAGCTCCTGCATGACCCATTCTTTTACCTGGAGGTGCAGATTGACCAGCAATAAATGCCACAACTGGTTTAGTGATATTCTCTTCAATAAACTTAGCAGCTTGAATCTCTAAATCTCCACCAATCTCGCCAATCATTACAATCGCTTCAGTCTCTGGGTCATCTTGGAACATCTGAAGAAGTTGTTTATAGCTAAGACCAATAATTGGGTCTCCACCAATACCAACAGCTGTTGTAATTCCGTAACCTTCATTAACAACTTGGTTTGCACCTTCATAGGTTAATGTACCCGATTTAGAGATAAGACCAACATTTCCTTTTTTGAAAATATTACCTGGCATAATACCAATCTTACACTCATCAGCCGTAATAATACCTGGACAGTTTGGCCCAATAGTCATCATACCATTTTTAGTAGCACACGCTTTAGCTGCTTGCATATCACGAACTGGCGCACCCTCTGTAATGATAACAGCTAGTTCAATTCCTGCTGATGCAGCTTCCATGACAGCATCACCAACAAATGCAGGTGGAACAAAAACCATAGATACCGTAGCACCTGTTGCTGCTACTGCCTCTTTTACGGTGTTAAATACTGGTTTTCCAAGGTGTGTTTGACCACCTTTGCCTGGCGTTACACCACCTACAATATCTGTACCATAAGCCATACACTGCTCTGCGTGGAATGTACCCTCTCCACCTGTGAAACCTTGAACTATTACTTTTGTATCTTTATTTACTAAAATTGACATCTACTACTCTCCTTTTGCTGCTGCTACTGCTTTTGCTGCACCATCACCAAGGTCAGTTGCTGCAATAACATTGTCGATATTTGCATTTTCTAAAATAACTGCTGCCTCTGCTGCATTTGTTCCATCAAGTCTAACAATAACTGGCACATTTACATCTACCAATTTAGTCGCTTCAAGAATACCATTCGCGATTCTGTCACATCTTACAATTCCACCAAAGATGTTTACAAAAATAGCTTTTACATTTGGATTTTTAAGAATAATCTCAAACCCTTTTGCAACGGTTTCAGCGTTTGCTGTACCACCCACATCAAGGAAGTTTGCAGGTGTTCCACCCATGTAGTTAATGGTATCCATTGTACCCATCGCAAGACCAGCACCATTTACCATACAACCAATCTCTCCATCAAGAGCAATGTAAGATAGTCCATATTGAGAAGCTTCTCTCTCATCTGGGTCCTCTTCTGAAATATCTCTCATATCTTCAATATCTGGGTGACGACCAAGTGCCGAGTCATCAAATCCCATTTTTCCGTCAAGAGCAATAAAATCTCCAGAACCAGTTTTAATGAGTGGGTTAATCTCAATCATCTCTGCATCATTTTCCATATAGAGTTTATAGAGTTTAGATGCAAATTGAATCATCTTTTTCTGTTCAGCTTTATCTGTAATTCCAAGACCAAATATAAGTTCTCTTCCGTGATAACCTTGGAAACCAAAAGCAGGGTCAACAGCTATTTTAATGATTTTTTCAGGTGTCTTTTCAGCCACAGTTTCAATGTCCATTCCACCCTCTGTTGAAGCCATAATAATTGGCATTTCAGCAGCTCTGTCAAGAACAACAGATAGGTAAAGTTCATCTTTAATGTCTGCACCCTCTTCAATGTAAACCTTTTGAACAAGTTTACCCTCTGGTCCAGTTTGATGTGTTACGAGAGTCATTCCTAAAATTTCAGTAGCAAGTTCTCGAACTTCTTCTATTGACTTAGCTAGTTTTACACCACCACCAAGTCCTCTACCACCTGCGTGGATTTGAGCTTTTACAACCCAGATGTTTCCACCTAACTCTTTAGCGTTTGCGACAGCTTGGTCAGGGGTGTTTGCTATGATACCTCTAGGTGTTGGTACACCGTACTTAGCAAAAACTTGTTTCGCCTGATATTCATGAATATTCAATGTGGACTCCTCATTTTTGATTTAAAGTTGAAATTATTATACGATTAAGAGAGATAATCTTGATTTAATAGTAATATAATTAGGAGTAATTTTGTATGATTGTTGAGTATCTACACAGTTAAATGAGTTGATATATTCTTATAGGAGATAAGAATTAAAATAGAGCAGAAAATCAATCTACTCTATGTGAATAAAAGTAACATACTTATAAAATTTTTAATTTAATTTACTAAAATTTATTTTTGTGGAATTGTTGATGGCTACTGGATTTCTATCTTTAATTACACGTCTACCCCAAAGAAAACGATTTTTATAGAATCTTTTTTTTCTAAAATTTGTAATAATCACTTTTTTACCACCTGAACTAGCATGAATAAAATTACCATTTCTTAGATAGATTCCAACATGATTGACTCTACCTGTACGTTTTTTTTCTGTATCAAAAAAGACCATATCTCCCTGTTTTAACTTTTTAAAAGAGATTTTTTTACCTACCTTAGCTTGTAGGTAGGAGACTCTAGGAAGTTTAATTCCTGCAACTTTTCTAAATACTCTCTGTGTAAATCCAGAGCAGTCATAACATTTTGGGCCAGTAGCTCCCCAAACATATTTTTTTCCTAACATTTTTTTTGCATATTTCTCTATTTGAGAAGAGAGCTTAATCTTTTTCTCTATCTTTTTATATACCTTTAGAATGGGTTTAGAGCTGTTAGTACCTATAACTTTAGTAATTTTAACTTTTTCTTTACTTTCTATTGCTTTAGTTATTTTAATTTTTTTATCTATTTTATGAGTCTTTATTGATTTAACAACTTTAACAATAGGTTTTTTTTGATTATCACTATAATCAGTATATTCAGTAGAGATAGGAAGAGCCTTTCTCTTTGCAACAATAGTATCTTTTTTAACTTTTTTTAAAGTAAAACTATTCTGAAGAATCTCTACTTTTTTACTATTATTTTGATTTGTATATTTCATATATATCCATCCTACTGTGAATTGAAACAGAAGAACTGATATTAATATTTTTATAATTAGTCTCATCTAATCCTCCTTAATTAATAATAAAGAATATAAACTAACTATATATATTATACAGATTTTTTACTTAAATGTAGATTTTTAACATCTTTAGTAATAATTCGTCGTCCCCAAAGAAAGCGACTCTTGTAATATCTTTTTTTATCAAAGTTTGTAATAACTACTTTCTTACTACCTGAACTTGCATGTATAAATTTTCCATCTTCTAAATAGATACCCACATGGTTAACTCTGCCTATCTTTTTACGATTTGTATCAAAAAATACCATATCTCCTTTTTTAAGCTCTTCATATCTTATATATCTCCCAACTTTTGCTTGAGCTCTTGAGTTTCTAGGAATCTTTATTCCTGCTCTCCTATATACACTTTGAGTAAATCCTGAACAGTCAAATTTATTAGGCCCTGTTGCACCCCAAACATATTTTAGACCTAAAAGCTTTTTAGCATTTCTCTCTACCATATATATCTGCTCTTCAGACCTTTTTATATAGAGAAGAGCTAAGTATCTATTTGATATTTGAGGATAGATAAGAGTTTTTAACTCTTTTTTTAGTTGAATCTGAATAGATTTACCTAAAATCTCTTTTTTTGGCGAGAATAGAGTTGTTTGAATAACTAAAGGTAAAGGTAGTTTTGATTTGGAAGATGTAGAGGTAAATAGATTACCTTTTAGCATATTTGCATAGTTATTGTTGCTATAGTATTTTACAAAAGAGAGTTGAGCAAGTACTAAAACTTGAACAGCAATAATAGATAATAGAGTATTTCTAAGTAAATTCATTTAACATTCTCCTGATTTATTGCACAATTTAAAATATAAACTAATGTGTAATAATAGTGTAAAAGAGTTAAATAATCAATAAAATATAGAATGTGACTTTTTTTTTAAGAAAATATCACATTTTCATATCTTTTTGATTTTTTTTTAAAATTTACCATACTTTGCTCTATATGATTTTTTTATCTTTTGAGCTAATTTATGGACTGCCATAGCGTAATATGAACTATGATTATATCTAGTAATAACGTAGAAGTTTTTAGCTCCATACCAAAGTTCATCATATCTATATCTATCAAGTTTTATTAAGCGAACTGCTCCCCAATACGACCATGAACCACTTTTTGGAGTAATATTTTTTAAAGAGCTTCTTGAATATTTATGTTTATAACCTGTTTTTCGTCCTCTATATCTATTACCAGCATAAGATACTCTTGTAGCTACAACTTCTCCTTTTCTCCACCCATTTTTTTTAAAATAGTTAGCTATACTAGCAATAGCATCTGATGTTGTTTGTAGACTTCGCCTACCATCTCCATTAAAATCAACAGCAAATGCATCGTATGAACTTGGCATAAATTGTCCTAGTCCAATAGCCCCAGCAAAAGAACTTTTTACATTTTTAGGGTTAAATCTCTCTTTTTTAGAGAGAAGAAGTAGATTTTTAAGTTCATATTTAAAATATTTCTTACGTCTATTTGGTTCAAAAGCCAATGTCGTAAGTGTGTCAAATGCAGGGAATTTACCTCTGTTGTATCCATAGTGGCTCTCGACTCCAATAATGGCTGTAACATACTCTGGGGGAACGCCATATCTTCTATATACTTTTTTAAATATAGTTCTATGTTCTCTTAGATACTCTACACCTTTTCTAACTTTAATATCTTTTAGAAATATCTTCTCATATCTATCCCATGAACCATGTTTTGGATAGTGTTTTGGTGGATTTTTAGGTCTTTTCCTATATTTAGGATTAAACATTCCTAAAGCACCTCTTTGGAACTTAACATGACTAAAAAGTTTTTTAAGTTCTGCTCTTTTAAAATGGTGTTTTTTAACCATCATATTGATAAAGTTTTTCACTTCACGCTTGTTGTTGTAGTCTTTTGCTTCTATTATATTTGTTAAAAATAGTAAAAGCATAAGAATTAATCTTATCTGTCTCATATTTTCTCCTACAAAGGAAAAGTCTACACATATTTTGTTAATCAATGGTATCAAAAGAGATAAAAAATCTCTATAAATCTATATTTTGTGGTATTTCTAATGTAAATATAGCTCCCTTTGTACCATTAGATACAATAATCTTTCCATTTATATGATTTTCAATAATAAGTTTAAGAATATAGAGACCTAAGCCTGTTCCATGTTGCTTGTGCTTAGTTGTAAAATAGGGATTAAATATATTTTTTATATCTCTTTTATTAATCCCTTTTCCATTATCCTCAATTGCTATATATATATAATCTCTTTTAATATAGGTGTTAATTATAATCTCTCCTATATTTGTATCTTCTAAATTTTCATGACAAGCATATATAGCATTATTTAATATAATAAGTATTGATTGTATCAATTCTGATTTGTACCCTAGAAATTCAATATTTTCTCTGTTATTATTGTAGATTATATCTATATTATTATCTGTTGATATGGTTACTAACCTTTCTGCTTCTTTTATTGCATCTAAAATATAGAAACGCTCTTTATTTGTATTTGTTGAAAAGAAGTCTGTAAAATCATCTATTGTTTGAGATAGATATTTTGTATAATCTTCAATATCATTTAGGTATCTATCAATCTTTTCTATCTGAATACCTTTTTTTCTTAAATCTATGTCAATGTTTAGAACAGTTCCATTTATAGCAGATAGTGGCTGTCTCCATTGGTGTGCAATTAAGGAGAGCATCTCTCCCATAGACGCTAATTTACTCTGTCTAATAAGAAATTTTTCATGTTCTTGTCTTTCGTAGTCTGTTATATTTACATGGTATAGTAAAAGAGGTATAAAGAATATAAAAAAGGGAATCCAAAAATAAGTTATTGATAGATATATACCATCTAAATATGAGTTAAATATATAGTATAGGCTTATGGTAAGAGTAGAGAATAATAGAGCTAAAACATATATATATAATCTTTTAAAAAGAAGTATAGTAATAATAATAGAGAGTGCTAAAGATATAATAATACTTATGGTTTTATAGATACTCTTCTCTACTAAAAAAGAGTTGTCTAGTATATTGTCAATTACAGAAGCATGTACCATTGAACTAGATATTTTTTTACCTGTTGAGGTTATATATGTAGATGAGAGTCCAATTACAGATGAACCAAGAATTACAATTTTACCTTGAATTTCGCTAGGGGAAACTTTTCCCCTTAAAATATCAATAGCTGAAAAAGTTTTTGGTTTTGTTGAGAAGTTTACCAATATTGAACTCTTCTGAGTATCGACATTAATATACTTATCAAAACTTAAAATTGTTGCTAGAGCAAAAGAGGGAAAAATATTATTTTTATAGTTAACAAATAGTGGTATACGCCTAAAAACACCATCTTTATCGCTAGAAGCATTAATAAATCCAAAATTATCAACACTATCTTGTATGGACTCATAATTACAAAGTAGTGATGTACTGTTTAAATCACTTTTTGCTCCATTAAATAGATTGTCTCTATATAGTAATTTTTGACAACTCTCTTTTGTATATGGACTATTTGTAAAATATGTAGATAGTGTTGCATTAGATTTTTGTATGGAGCTAGATAGAACTTTGTCATTATCTTGTAACTCTATTGGAAAATCATTTAGTTTAATGTCAAGATTGAAGAATTTTTTATAGAACTCCTGCATTACTAAAGGAGAAGTTCTATCTTTTTCTGGAAATAGTATATTTACACCTATTGCAGAGGGATTCATACTTTCAATAGCATCAATTAGTTTAGCATCAATAATTCTAGGCCAAGGCCATTGTCCTAATGCTTGTAGGCTCTTTTCGTCAATATCAATAATTACTGTATAGGATGAGGTTTCATCTTTAGATAGAAAAAGTTGTGTTAAGTCATAAAACTTATAATCAAGCTCTTTAAGTATTGGACTACTATAGAAGTATATATGTATAGATATAGCAAATAAAATAGCACCGATATATCGTCTAATATTTAACATCTACTACTTTATGAATATTTCAACATTTCTATTTTTAGATTGAGGTACATTATTTGAAGTTTTCATTAGTAAATCTTCTTCTCCATAACCTTTTGCAACTAGAGATAAGATTTTTAATCTTCTTGACTCTATCATAGATTTTACATGATTAGCTCGTTTTAGAGATACTTTTGCATTTGCTTTACTTGAACCTACAGTATCTGTATGACCAATTACATCAACAACACAAGGAGAACGCTCTTTAATTGTCTTTAATGCTTCCTGTAGAACTTTTTTAGACTCTGGAGTGAGTTCTTTTGAATTCTTTTTAAAATATACAATATATGTTCTTGGCTTTATGGGCGCAATATTAAAAAGAGTAGCATATCGACTATTTATCTCCTCTTCAGACATCATTTTTAGACTACTAGGCTCTTGGTTTTTATCACTTAACTGAACAAAACTACCAACTCTATTAACTATTTTTGAACCTTTGTTTGTTGATACCACAATAGCATTTTGAGCTTTTCCACTATCTAAAAGAATAATAGTATTTTTAGAAGAACATCCCATGAAAAAAAATATACTTATTACAATAAACATAGTTTTAGTTATCATCTATTTAACCTCTGCAATAAATTTTGTTCCACGAATACCTACAATACCCTTGGGAAGACGTAGTTTAAATGATTCTGGTGATAATTTTCCTATTTTTCCTGATGAGAACATTATCTTTCCTTTTTTTAATTCTAAATCAATCTGATATTTTTTTTTGCTTGGTTCAACAACATATTTATTAATAATAAAAATAGCTTTTTCTCCAAGAGACAATCTACTTCCATCATCAAAAGTAATACCAACTGAACTATTTGCTTTTGTTTTAATAATATCTCCATTATATAATGAAGTTCCTTTTTTAGCATTAATTACTTTACCCTTTCGTTTAATATCTACTTTACCTGTTATTTTTTTTATAATTGCTACGTTAGCAAATAGTAAATTTCCTGTAACCAATATCCCCATAATTACTCTACCCATACAGACTCCTTATAAAATTACTAAAAGAGTAACATTAATATATAATTAGAATATTATCTTTGTTATAACTTGCTCTTATTAAATAGTAAATAGTTTCAATTTGGAGCAGAAAGATATTAAAATAAAATAAAAATGTTCAAAAAGATTACTATCTGATTTTTTTAAATATCAAATATTAATACATTTTCATAAAATACATCTTGAAGTAACTCATTTTATTATGTTTTTGTTACTATCCTAGGTACTCCACAACTGGAGTTGATGAACAAAAAAGGTTATTAATGCTTTACTCCTGTCTTCTGTGGGAACGTATACGAAAAGTACTATTTCTTACACATTTAATTTTCATATACACTCCCACGTAGGAGCGATGGGAGCGAGTAATAAATATAAATTATATTTCTATTTAAAGTTAGACTTTTTGTTTCTAGTAAAAAAGTAACTATCTTTTAATATTATTCTATTAAATAATCTTAAATTATATAAAATAATAATTTTTTTACACTTCTTTTACACTTCTTTGTTATAGTACCTTTAGAAAACCACATAAAAGGAGTTTTGATGAACAAAAGTATAAAGTCATTTGCTTTAGCTTCAGTAGTAATGTTATCTACTTCAGTTACGCTTTTTGCTGTAGATTTGACAAAAGCTTATGATATGCCAGATGCTAGTAAGATAATAGAGAAAGACCAATTAGCAGAACCAAAAGAGTTTACTCTTCCAAAGAGTTGTAAACTAGACGATTTAGAGTCTATTGCACGAGGTAAATTCTTTTTTCACAATCTAAATGGAAAAAAAGCAAAAGGTAAAGCACCAAAAGGTGTGAAAAAATTTACAGAAAAAGATGGTAAAAAGAAGCCAAAACAGTATGGTAACTGTGTTGCTTGTCACAACATTGAAGGTGCTAAAGGTGGTGGAAACATTGGTCCAGACCTTACAGGATATAAAAAAGTATTTTTAGATAGTAAGATTAGAGATGCTAAATTTGTCTATCAAAAAATTGCAGACCCAAGAATTGATAATCCAAAAACACACATGACCGTCAATTTAACTACAAAACTATTTAATGAATCAGAAATTTGTGACTTAACTGCTTATGTTATGTCAGAAAAAAAATAAGGAGAGAAGTATGGAAAGAAGAAAATTTATTCAAAGTATGTTCACTGCATCAGCAGTAGCTATGGTTGCTACACCAATGGGTGCATTTGCAAAAGAAGAAGAGAAAAAAGCCTCTAAAAAAGGTCCTAATGATATGGCATTTGAGGATGCTGTTAAAGCCATTACATCAGATAAAGGTGTAAAAGATAGTGATAAAATCAAACTTACTGTTCCTGAAATTGCAGAAAATGGTGCTGTTGTTCCTGTAAAAGTAAATGTTGACCATCCTATGGAAGAGGGAAATTATGTTAAAGCTATTCATGTCTTAAACAAAGGAAATGGAAATGCTAGATGTGCTGACATTATGTTAACACCTGCAAATGCAGAGGCTTACTTTGCAACCAGAGTAAAATTGAGTAAAACTCAAGAGGTTGTGGCACTTGTAGAGCTTAGTGATGGTTCATTTATTCAAACTGCTAAGAGTGTAAAAGTAACTATTGGTGGTTGTGGTTGATTCTTGCCAAGTTTGGTAGATAGCAATTTTTATGTTCGAGATAGTCGAACTTACAATAATTTAAAAAGTAATTAAGGGATATAAAATGGCAGAAAAAAGAAAATCAATGATTAAAATCAAACCAAAAAAGTATAAAGTTGGTGATATTGTAAAGGTAGATTTCATTGTAATCCACCCAATGGATACAGGTATGCAAAAAGATAAAAAGACAGGTAAGATTAAACCTGCTCACTATATTGATAGTATCACTTTCTCATTTGATGGTAAACCATTTACAACAATGAAAGTTTGGGAATCAGTATCTACAAATCCATACTTCTCTGTAAAGTACAAAGTTACAGGAAAAGGTAAAATCACTGTTGATTATACCGATAATCAAGGAGAGAAAAACTCTAAAAGCAAAAAACTTAAGCCAAAAGGATAATCCATGAAAAAACTATTATTACCTTTAGCTTTAATGGTAACGGTTGCAACAGCTGGAGAGCAGTTTGCAATGAGTGATGCCGATAGAGCTATGTACAAGGAGATGTTAGAGAATAATCCTGCTGATATTTACGTTGAAGAGGGGGGAGAGATTCTTGAAGAGAAGCTTGGTGGAGAAGAGGCTTTAGTAAAATTTCTAGGAGTTAGTGAAAAAGAGCTTCCTAAATATATTGCAGGTTTTCCAAGATATATTAAAAAACTTGGAAATGTTGTAGGTATTGACCAAGTTCTTCAAGCTATGCAAGTAGAGCAGGGTAAAAAGAAGACAAAGCTAAAGAGTTCAGAGATGTTCTCTATGTTGGCTTATGTCAAATCGTTAGCCAATGATGAACAGTTTACCATTAATATAGATGCCGATAAACACATTAAAGCATCTTATGAGTTAGGTAAAAAGACATTTGAGACTCCAAGAGGTGGACGTGGTCTATCTTGTCTAAGTTGTCACTCAGCTGATATTGTTGGTCAAGTCTTAAGAACTCAACCTCTTCCTGACCTTGGAAAAGCAGGTGCAGGTGCAACATGGCCAGCATACAGAATGACAAAATCGAGTCTAAGAACACTACAAAGAAGATTTCAAGGGTGTATGAAAAATGCTCTTTTAAAAGTGATTCCAATAGGTTCAAAAGAGATGGTTGGTCTTGAGGTGTATATCTCAACTTTAGCTCAAAAAGAGAAACAACCAATTGCCATTCCTGGCTTAAAACGATAAGGAGTTTTTATGGATATTAGCAGAAGAGATTTCTTAAACATGGCAGGAGCATTAGGTCTTCTAGGATTAAGTAGTGGAACACTATTTGCAGGAGATAGTAAAGAGCTACAAGAGAAGCTTAAAAAACTTACCTTTTCAGATGTAGTAGCATTTGAGCCAAAGGGTAAAGCGACCATTTTACATATTTGTGATTTACATGCACACATTAAGCCTCTCTACTGGAGAGAGCCTTCAACGCTAATATCTGCAAAAAACTTAGTGGGAACACCAGGGTTTATATGTGGAGATAGTTTTGAGAAGTATTATGGAATTAAATCGGGTTCATTAGACCAATATTTTGATACACATAACAACTTTGCAACTCTAGCAGAGAAGTTTGGAAAGATGGGTGGAATATCACACATGAAACCAATTATTGACCATGTAAAAAAAGAGCGTGGAGAGAAAAATGTTATTCTTCTTGACTCTGGAGATACATGGCAAGGTACAGCTGTTGCTCTAAAGACAGATGGTGCAGCGATTGTTGATGCTCAAAACTATTTGGGTGTTGATGTAATGGTTGGTCACTGGGAGTTTACCTACGGTAAAGAGCGTGTTATGGAGCTTATTGAGAAGTTAGATGGTAAATTTATCTCTCAAAATGTTCTTGACAATGACCCATTCTCGGACACCTTTGAGGAGTCTGTATTTCCACCATACACAATAGAAGAGATTGGTGGTGCAAAGATTGGAATAATTGGTCAATCATTTCCATTTACATCAACAGCAAATCCAAAAAGATTTACTGAAAATTGGAGTTTTGCACTTCGTCACGAGTCACTACAAGAGCATGTAGACCATCTTCGTAAAAAAGAGAAGGTTGATTGTATTGTTGTGTTGAGTCATGATGGTTTCTCGGTTGACCAAGAGTTGGCAAAAAAGGTTAAGGGTGTTGACTTTATTTTAAGTGGACATACACACGACCCAAGTCCTGAACCAATTATTGTAAATGATACCGTGATTATTATCTCAGGAAGTCATGGTAAATATATTGGTCGTTTGGATTTAGATATTAAAGATAAAAAAGTGGCAGGATATAACTTTAAACTTATCCCTGTAGCATCAAATCTAATCCCTGCTGACAAAGCTGGAGATAAGTTAATAGCTAAAGCCTATAAACCATTTGACAAAGAGCTAAATGAGGTGTTAGGAACAACAAAAGGTATTCTCTACAAACGAGATACATTCTACTCAACATTTGACTCATTGATTGGTCAAGCGATTCAAGATAAAGCCAAGAGTGATATTGTCTTTACTCCAGGTTACAGATGGGGAACAACCGTTCTTCCAGGTGGCGATATTTTAAAAGATAATGTTTATGAGATGACAGCAATTACCTACCCTGAAGTCTATACTTTTGATTTAAAAGGTCAAGTTATTGCAAATCTTATGGAAGATATTGCAGATAATGTATTTAATGCAAATCCACTTCTTCAACAGGGTGGAGATATGAGCCGTTTAACAGGTGCTACCTATAGCATTAAAATTGATGCTCCATCAGGTAAACGTATCTCGGACTTTATGATTGGTGGAAAACCAATAGATGTAAAAAAGACCTATAGAGTCTCATCTTGGGGTGGAAACCTACAGAGTGCAGGAGAGAATATGGACAAAGAGACACCTGCTGTCTATGAGGTAGTTAGTGACTATATTCGTAAGAAAAAAGTGATTGATATTCCATTAACTTCAAATGTTAAGGTTTTAGATTACGATTGTGGATGTCCTGCAAAAGGGGCTAAGTGTTAAAAAAAGGTTAAAGGAGTTTTGTCTTATATAAGATAAATTAATATTAAAATATGATAAAATATTATATCTATTATAAATAAGTATTTTATAATAAAAAAAAATATTACAAAGGATGTCAAATGAAAAAAGGTAACATGATTAAATTAGCTACAGGTTTAGCAACACTACTGTTTATAACAACCACTGTTAATGCAGAGGATAGTAAACCTTTTAGTAAGTTCAAGTTTTTTGGATTCTCTCAAATTGGAGTACAAATAGGAGATGGGGCAGTAAAAGATTCTCAAAATGGTAAGTTGAAAATGGATGCCGACCGTATTCGTTTAGGATGGAAATATTTCTCTGGACCATTAGCAGGTAAAGTATTTTTAGATTTCTCAAAAACTGGTGACTCTGGTGCAGGTATGCCAAATATGATTAAAGATGCTTTTATATCATATAAGTTTAGTAATTTTGCTGTAGTAAAAGCAGGTATGATTAAAACTCCTGTAGGAATGGGCTTTACTATTCCAGGTTGGAACTTAGATGTTATTAAACGTGGATTTGATAAAAAATTGGCATTTGAGAGAGCTTCAGGTATCATGTTATCTGGACGTACCATTGGAGGAAGTGGTAAAGTCAATGGGCTAGAGATGGGTCATGAACGTCCTTGGCATGGATTTGGATATGATATTATGGTTTCAGGGCAGACTGGTCGTTCAGGTGCTGTTACCAATGCAAAAGTTGGAGATGATAATGCTTATATGGGTCGTGTAATGTACGATAATGGTCAAATATTACATGTAGAAGCAGGTTATGGTATCTCTAAAAATGCAGGTGGAATAGATATAAATAGTACACTGTCAGGTAATCAAGGAACAGAGGATTATAAACTTATGAATATTGGTCTTGATTCTCATTTTGAGGGAGCTAATGTTAAAGCAGAGTATTATGATGCAAAAAATATTAAGGGTTCTAATAGTTGGGATATGAATACATTGGCACTTACAGGTACATATTATGTAACAGATACTCTTGAATTGGCTGTTAAAGATATTCGTGGTACAGAGACTCTTGGTGGAAAAGATGCAAAAGCTGCCAATACATACTTGGGAATCAACTAC
>CAMZNQ010000141.1 GCA_947313765.1 uncultured Sulfurovum sp. | reverse complement strand
ACCTACTTGTTTGGCTGTCTCAACATCTGTTCCTAAAGCATCTGCATACTCTCTAACATCAGCAGAAATTTTCATAGAACAGAATTTTGGTCCACACATAGAACAGAAGTGAGCCACTTTTGCAGCCTCTAGTGGCATGGTCTCATCGTGGTAATCTCTTGCACGTTCAGGGTCAAGACCTATGTTAAATTGGTCAACCCATCTAAACTCAAATCTCGCTAAACTCATTGCATCATCTCTAGCTCTCGCTCCTGGATGACCTTTTGCAACGTCAGCAGCGTGAGCAGCTATCTTATATGTGATTAATCCCTCTTTAACATCTTCTCTATTTGGTAATCCTAAATGCTCTTTTGGAGTAACATAACAGAGCATTGCACATCCGTACCAACCAATCATGGCAGCACCAATTCCAGAGGTAAAGTGGTCATAACCAGGGGCAATATCGGTAGTCAATGGCCCAAGTGTATAGAAAGGAGCTTCATAACACCACTCTAGCTGTTTCTCCATATTCTCTTTGATTAGGTGCATAGGAACATGACCCGGCCCTTCAATGAGAGTTTGAACATCATGCTTCCATGCAATTTGTGTCAATCTTCCAAGCTCTTTAAGCTCTGCAAATTGAGCTTCATCATTAGCATCTGCTCCCGACCCAGGGCGTAATCCATCTCCAAGAGAGAATGTAATGTCATAAGTTTTCATAATCTCACAAATATCTTCAAAGTGAGTATTTAAAAAGTTCTCTTGATGGTGATGAATCATCCATTTCGCCATAATTGAACCACCACGACTAACAATACCTGTCACACGTTTAGTTGTCATTGGTACATGGTGCAATAATAAACCAGCATGAATGGTAAAGTAGTCAACTCCTTGTTCTGCTTGTTCAATGAGTGTATCACGGAATACCTCCCATGTAAGGTCTTCGGCAATTCCATTTACTTTTTCAAGTGCTTGATAGATAGGAACTGTACCAATTGGAACAGGAGAGTTTCTTAAAATCCAATCTCTTGTAGTGTGAATATTTTTACCTGTACTTAAATCCATAACAGTATCTCCACCCCATCTAGTAGACCATACCATCTTTTCAACCTCTTCTGCAATAGATGAGGTTGTAGCAGAGTTTCCAATGTTTGCATTTACTTTAACTAAGAAGTTACGACCAATAATCATAGGTTCTACCTCTGGGTGGTTAATGTTACATGGAATAACGGCACGACCCTCTGCTACCTCTTTTCTTACAAACTCTGGAGTAATCTCATCTGGTAGATTTGCTCCAAAGTTTTCCCCTTTTAGACGCTCTTCACGCTCTGTATCACTTAGGTATCTCTCTTTCATTGCTCTATCTTGATTCTCACGAATAGCAATAAACTCCATCTCTGGTGTAATGATTCCTTGACGTGCATACCAAAGTTGAGATACATTACCACCTTTCCCATCTTTGCCTTTTTTAGCTCTTAGAGGTGTTCTAACAAGCCCTTTTGCACCTGCTGTAACAAAATCAAGTTGCTCCTCTGTTGAGTATCCATTATCATCAGGAACCATAATTCGCCCCTCATACTCCTCTACATCCTCACGATCTAGAATCCACTTTTTTCTAATTGGAGTAATACCCTCTCCAACATCAATCTCAACAGATGGGTCAGTATATACACCTGATGTATCATAAACTCTAAGTTTGCTCTCATCACCAAGTGTAATCTCACGCATTGGTACTCTAATATCTTTATGAATTGTACCCTCTACATATATCTTCTGTGAAGCTGGAAATGGCTCTCTTGTAATAAGCTCATTTGAGGTTGTTAGTGTGTCTTTATAATTTTTTGTCATTATAGAATCCTTTATATATAATTAAAGGAGAAGAAGTTTAATAAGAAAAACAAATATTTATATGAACAAAAGTCCTAAAATATAGTTTTGTAGTTTTAAATCTTCTCTTCCTTACGCCGATATTAATCGGTTCAAGTTCAACGGACTAGCTTAACGCTATCTCAGCTACTTATAGACTATGTATTTTTAGTAGCACCCCGAGAGATGAATTTAGTTTATACATGATATGAAATTATAGATTGCTTAATTATAGATTTTTTTATTCTATTTTGTTGAAAAATTTATACATTAAATCTAAAGTGCATTACATCTCCATCTTGAACAATGTACTCTTTTCCCTCTAGTCGATTTTTCCCTGCCTCTTTTGCTCCTGCATCTCCACCAAATGCTATGAAATCTTCATAAGCAATTACTTCAGCACGGATAAACCCTGTTTCAAAATCATTGTGAATTACGGCAGCAGCTTTTGGTGCTGTTGTTCCTTTTCTAATTGTCCAAGCTCTAACCTCTTTTACCCCTGCTGTAAAGTATGATTGTAGTCCTAGTTTGTCAAAACCTTTATGTATGATTTGGTCAAGTCCACTCTCTTCTATGCCAAGGTCATTAAGCATCTCTTCACGCTCTTCATCATCAAAATCAACCATCTCCTCTTCCATTTTAGCACATAGTTTTATCACTTCAGAGTTTCTCTCTTTTGCGTAAGCTTTTAGCTTTTGAACAAACTCATTATCATCTTCAAGGCTATCTTCATCTACATTTGCACCATACATAATCTCTTTAGAGGTCAAAAGGCGTAACTCTTTATTGATTGCAACAAATTCATCTGTATCAATATCTTCAAAGTTAGATACAGGGTTTCCTTCTCCTACATGCTCTAGTAGTTTTTGAGCTACTACAAGTTGAGATTTTGCCTCTTTGTCATTTCCACGAGCTTTTTTAGATAGATTTGTAATGCGTTTCTCAATGGCATCAAGGTCAGCAAAGAGTAGCTCTTGTTCAATAATCTCAACATCACGAATTGGGTCAATAGAACCCTCAACATGTACAATATTTTCATCTTCAAAACATCTTACAATATGTAAAATTACTTCTGTTTCACGAATATTAGATAGAAATTTATTTCCTAAACCCTCTCCTTTACTAGCACCTTTTACAAGACCTGCAATATCTACAAAATCTAAAGTTGAGTATTGAATCTTCTCTGGGTTTACAATCTTAGCTAACTCTTCAAGACGACTATCTGGTACAGGTACAACTGCTTTGTTTGGTTCGATGGTACAGAAAGGGTAGTTTGCACTCTCTGCGTTTTGTGCTTTAGTTAGGGCGTTAAATGTGGTTGATTTACCAACATTTGGTAATCCTACAAGTCCGATGCTTAATCCCATAAATATCCTTGTTTAAAATAATTATGGAATTTTAACTAAATATTGGTTACATTGTAGTTTTTACTCTAAAAAATAGCTCTTTTCCCATTTTAATGATGGAGTAACTAACTTGAAAAAACATTATTCCTACAAAATCAGCAAGAACATCCATCCAATCAGAATCTCTAGTTGGTATAAAATATTGTATAACCTCTATTAAAAGACCAAATAGTAGAAGAGCTATAATATTTCTAAAACGGTGTGCAAGTGTTGAAGAGGCTTTGTTTAGAAGTAGGGATAGTGTAAAAAAGGCAGATATATGTTTGATTTTATCTGCATATATGCTATTGATTGGTATATGGTCATTGTTTACAATAGCCAAAATAAAAACAGCAAAAGCTGTGATATAGAAGATGATTTTATATGTCTGTTTATCTATTTTAAATATTTTCATAAAAATATTATATTATCTTTTTTATCTATTTGCTGTTAAAGAGTAGTTTTAATGACTACTCTTAAGCTTACATTCTTGAGAGTTTCTCTATGACTCTAAGTGCCATTCTAACTCCTGCACCACTTGCCCCATGAGGGTTCTCTCCCCATACATGCTCTACAAATGCAGGTCCAGCAATATCAACGTGAACCCATCTATCTTTATGGTGTTCATCTATAAACTCTTCTAAAAATTGACCAGCTGTAATTGCTCCACCATATCTACTATTTGAGATGTTACAAATATCTGCTACTTCACTTTTTAAACTCTTTTTTAGATAGTTATTGAAATCTAATTTTGTAGCTAACTCTCCAGAGCTTTTTGCACTTGCTATGAGCATATTTTTTACATTTTCACTATTTCCCATAACAGATGATGTATATTGCCCTACAGCCACTACTGAAGCACCTGTTAGTGTTGCAAAATCAAAAATATAGTCAGCTTTTACCTCTTGTTGAGCATAACATAGAACATCTGCTAAAACTAAACGACCCTCTGCATCTGTATTTCTTACTTCAATAGTTTTTCCATTTTTAGCAACTAATACATCATCAGGTTTGTAGGCATCTCCTCCTATCATATTTTCAACTGCACCTATGAATCCATGTACTTCAATATCTAGGTTCATTTCAGATACAGCTTTCATAATACCAAGAACAGCAGAACCACCACTCTTATCAAGTTTCATTCCTACCATAAAATCAGAAGGTTTTAGGCTCAATCCACCAGAATCATAG